>DASWDX010000225.1:0-2732 GCA_036395055.1 Pyrinomonadaceae bacterium
AGCATGACGCCGTCTGCAATTCCACGGGTTCGTCAAGCTATTGCCGGCATCGACTCGCGGGACGCCCGCATCATTATCGAAGAATGCCTCAAATGTGACACGCCTGCTGAGGTGGAAAATTTGGTCCGCGAGCGTTTCACGAAACTGTGGCCTCAACTGTTTCCTCCAGCGAGCCTTCCCGCGCCCAGGTAAGGCCAGGCAAAATGGTCCGCTCGGACCTACGTTTTATTCGTCTCCGCCTTTGGTTTTCATCGACATGGATTAAGCGAGATTCTTTTGAGAAACCGACCTTTTTGGGTGTTTATTACTAGCGGAACACATGCCAAGCGGTGCCGGAGCTGTATGCCCCAGCCAAAATCGCCGCCTTAGAAGACTTCTGAAAAGAGTGACCTACAATGAAAAGCCTGACTATTGCCGCGTACTTTCTCATAGCCTTCCTGATTCTGGCGTCGTCCACATTTGCCCAGGTCAAATCTTTATCCGCAGCACATAAGCAATTCGGTTCCAAACCTGCGGCTCTAATTCAAAACCCAGCCAACATGACTCGGTTACGCATTCGGACCGTTGCGGGCTCCGAAGTGCTTCAGGCCGACGCTAAATCCGATTTCAACAATCGCACAATGGCCGCGCGTTTTCGCCAGAGCGGTGGTTCGACCGACAGATCGCCCTCGAAAGCCTCGTCGGCCGCTTCGAAGCCTATTGGGGCTAACCTGAAATCAGCGGCTTCCGACAGCGCGCCGCCTGCCAGGAAAGTTGAGAGTGCAGGTAGCTCGTCGAGCCCAACCAACCCAACCCAAGTGTACCGAGTCGGTGTTCGCGACGTTTTGGACATCCAACTCACAAGCAATCCCAGCATAGACTCAACGCTGTTTACCGTACTCGATGGTGGAGTGCTGGATTATCCGTTCGCAGGCGATCCCATTGCTGTTGCGGGCCTCACCACATCCGAGATAGCCGCGCTGCTGCAACAGCGAATCAAAATCTTCGACAATCCCACGGTCGCAGTAAATGTCCGAGACTATGCCAGTCATGCAGTCATCGTCACCGGCTTCGTCGCTGCTCCCGGAAAGAAAACTCTGCGCCGGGAGGCAGTGCCGCTTTATACAATTCTCGCTGAAGCCCAGCTTCTTCCCGAGGCAGCGTGCGCGACAATAACCCGCCAGGGACGAGCGCCATTCCTTGTGGAGTTCAAGGACGCTAATCCTTCGTCTACTTTGATAATGGCCGGGGATGCAATCAAGGTATCGACCGCACCTGTCACGGAGTTCTTTTTCATTGGCGGGGAAATCAACTCTCCCGGTCAGAAGCCCTATCATGCCGGACTAACTCTGACACAAGCGATCCTTGCAAGTGGTGGAACTAATCCAACAGCCGGTTCTAAGGTTAAAGTTTCGCGGCAGGGTGCTGACGGCAAACTGACAACAGAGGAATTCAACCTGCCGAACATCCAGACCGGAAAACTTGCCGATCCAGTATTACAAAAAGGGGATCGCATCGAAGTTAGTAACGCGAACTAATCCAGCTTCCCTACATGGGTTACAACAAGGGGCGGCCTTTTCAGGGCCGCCCTTAGTTTTGTAAGGCAAACTGTCAGTTTGTTTTTTCAAGTCTCGCAATATCCTTCAGGCTTAGAAGCGCACACTGATTTGCTGGTATTGCAACAGTTTGCATTACAAGAAGCGGAATCCGTTTATAATGGCGCGCTGCGAAATCGAATGAAGATTCCATCTACACGATTGGTTCATGTTCTGATCGCCAAGTCGATCCTTGAAACTCTCCTCATCGGCACGCTCGCAGTCTTCACGTTCATTACGATTCTACCTCCCTACTTCCATGGCTGGGGTGAAGTGACCGACACCGGAATTTCAGGCTGGGTAGTTAACGATGCGGCAGCGTGGGATCGCGTCGAGGTACAGCTTTTCCTCGACGGCGAGTTTCTATCAACCAGGCGGGCTAATGAACCCCGGCCGGATGTTTCTATGGCGGGCTGGGCAAAAGATCAATGGCACGGCTATTCATTTCGCCTGATGAGGTTGAGCGCTGGTTCGCATGAAGCCCGTGTCTATGCCCTGCACGAGAGCGGAGGCGGTATTCGGAAATCGCTGCAGCTTGTTGGCGATCCGATCCCTTTCTTTGTCGATCAGGACGGAAAACTGCTGACACCTCCGTCGAAATTGAGGCAATAGCAATGTTGTCAGAAGCAGAAAATCTGAAAGTATCTTCTCGCAACGAACGAGCCAACCGGCTCGCACTTTGGGAGATTGTTTCAGTTGTTACCTCTTGCCTGATCGCCGAGTGGGTGGTACTTGCATTTGCCGGCCACGCCAGGCTGATAACAGCGATCCCCGTCCTGTTCGCCGTGGGTCTGATGGCGTTCTCGCATCGTGAGCGCGGCGAAACACTCCTTGATATCGGATTTCGTGCGGACAACTTTCTCACTTCATGTCGTCTGCTTTTGTTGCCAACGGCAGTTGCGGTAGCCCTGATCGTGGCGGCAGGCTGGTTTGCGAGCCACGCGATATTTGCTGGGCAGTTTCGCGCCCGATACACTTCGCTACCACTTTGGGCTTTGTTTCAGCAATATACCCTTAACGGCTTTATCAATCGTCGCGCCCAGCTTGCGCTTGGAAAAGGGATAAAGAGCATTACCCTGGTTGCTGTCGTCTTCGCGCTGCTGCATCTTCCGAATCCGCTTCTGGCGTCGTTGACCTTTATCGGCGGTCTGCTCTGGG
>DASWDX010000226.1:0-6895 GCA_036395055.1 Pyrinomonadaceae bacterium
TGATTCATACCAAATCCGGACCTGATCTTTTAAGGAGAGTATAAAGAGTGAAAGCGGAATTGCAGCAATTAGTCGCTCTACAAAACCTGGATACAAGCATAAGAAAACTACAAGCAGAACTAGAAGCGATACCCGAAAGGCGCGCTCAGATCGAGTCAGAATTCGATCAGCGCGCCTTTGAAATTCGGGCCCTGGAAACTCGCAGAGATGAAGCCAGACATGCGCGTACACGACTCGAAATAGAAGTTGGGGAGCAGCGTGTGCGAGTTGAACGCGCCGAACGCAATCTGATGTCGTCGAAGAAGCAGGACGAGTACACTGCCGCCATTCGCGAGGCTGATGCAGCCCGCAAACAAATCGCCGCGCTGGAAACTCAGATTCTTGAACAGATGGAAGCACTCGAACAGGCGGAAACCTCCCTCACCGAACGTGCGGGAGAGATCGCCTCATTAAATTCTGATCGCGAGGCACGCTTGCAATCGTTTGACGAAGACACTCGCCAACAGGCAGACAAGCTCGCGATGAGTCGTACGGAGCGCGAGCGCTTAGTCGCGGCTTTACCCAAGTCAATGGGCTCGCTTTACGTTCGTATCAGCGCACGCATACGTGATGGCGTCGCAGTTGCCGAAGCGCGCAATGGTGCGTGCATGGCCTGCTTTATGGCGCTCCGGCCGCAGGCGATGGCCCAGGTTAGACGCGGCGAGGAAGTGGTCACCTGTGATAATTGCAACCGCATTCTCTATTACGCTCCGGCGGATTCCGCTCCCGCCAGTGCTACCTCCGCACAACCAAAAATGGCCCACACTTAAGGACGCGAATCGCCCTTGTTATTCTTGTTACGTTGGGCAACCAGCGGAGCAAGCGCATCTTCCCAACTGTGAGACTTCTAATTAGCTCGGTGAAATCTCGCCTTGAAGGCCTCTCAAGCAAAAATCAGAAATCAACCCTAATCAGCTCGTGGTCGGGAGGTGGGCTTGACCCCGCTGATTCGCTGGCAGTCAGGCCTCAACGGTTGAAGGTTCGCCAGTGATCAATCATATTCTGTGGCCCACGATATCGAACGTGAACTTCACCTTGTTGCGCACGCGAACCATTCCATGAAATGCTGACGTTGCCTTCACGTTGAACTTGCTGCGGTCGATGCTGAATTCACCAACCGCGCGCAAATTGTTGCCAGTCACAGTGACCTTTGCGGGAATCTCGATACGGCGAGTCAAGCCATGGAGCGTGAGATCGCCGCCAATCTTCAGATCGTATTGGCCGTTGCCCAGCGATTTGCCCTTCACTTCGGTGCTCTTGAAAACGATCTCCGGATACTTCGCCGGCTCCAGGACGATCTCTCGCAGTTCCTTATTAATGATCTGTTTTTGCGGTTCGGTAAAAACGTCACTCGTCTCGGCCATCGAGTCAGTTTTCACAGCTAGCTGCAGCGAAGCTGGAGTTATGTTGTCCGGAGTAATCTGTGCTTCGCCGGAGAACTCGCGAGCAGCTACCAGATGTTCGTGACCCTTGAACCAAAACAAACCACCTCGAAGGCCATGGGCGATAAATTTGCTCTGGCTGGCATCAAGCTGGAAGCGAAGCGGACCGCTCGACTGGGTAATCCCACTGGATGCCGGCGCGGCAGTTGCTCCACCGCATAGTCCTACTGTTCCAAGGCTCAACGCACAACAGAGAACTATCAACACAGTCTTTGGTGGATGGGCCGTCGCACCTCGTCCGAGTGAATGATCGATCGAATACCGATTGAGATTCACCAACCACAGCAAAACGAAGTTAACGAAGGCGTATTGAAGATTGTGCGCGACTGTGGGAAAGTCACCCAGCATCACCGTTCCGAAGGTCAGCGCTATAAAAAGCAACCCGGAAAGGGCCAGCGCCAAAGTTGTAAACAAGCCCAGCAGGATCAGTAGACCAAGTATTACTTCCGCAAACGGCAGCACATACGCAAACGGCGTAACGAGTGCCGCAGGCAGTTTTCCAGAAAACTGTTGATTCATCCCGCCGACGAAATTGCCAAGCCCTCCCATGAATTTGCCGATGCCGGCAAAAAGAAAAATTACACCCAGGGTTGCACGAAGCAGCGAGTAGGCGAGTTCGCGATGATTTGTCATTCCCAAAACCTCCTGTGATAGCGCCCATTGATTGCGGGCATCTGAGCATGTCAGCACCACTCGCGGGGCGGTGGATTGAAACTGAAACATCCGCCAACTACCGTAGGCGATACTGACAGGCAAAAGTTAAGGCGATAAAGGGAGGAATCGGGAATCCGGCTTTGATTTGATTAGAATTTGTTTTAAGGGGATTGCGTTGTAAAGTTACCGAAAAAGTATTCAATTTGCAAAATAGTTCGTTTTGTAATGCGCTTTGGACCTTTACGCCCCGGACGGTTCAATTGGGTTTTTCGACAAGAAAACAATGACTGCAAAGAACGCAAAGGCCACATAAAGAACCGCTAATTCTGTAGAACTTTTAGCAGCGGACAAGTTGAGTGATTTCCACATTGAGTGACAGACGAGAATGTCTGTCCTACTCTAAGAGTTATGGTAAAGTCGAAAACAGGGTCGCAAAAACAGACCGTGAAACGCACGCCCGAAAAGAAGGGCACCGCGCTTTCCGTTCCCGAGTTTCTCAAACTCAAACAGCCGAAAGGTGATCTGCTTCTCGATGTCGAGGGCCAAACGGTATCGTTGACGAGCCTGGAACGCGTCTACTGGTCCGACGAGAAGATCACGAAGTTTGATCTGCTTTGCTATTACCTGCAAGTCAGCCCACACATATTGCCCTTTCTCAAGAACCGTCCGGCAATACTGCAGCGCTGGCCGCGCGGGATTAATGCACCGATGTTCTTTCAACAGGATCTCGAGAGCGCACCCAGTTTCATTAAGACCGTGAGGCTCCGAAATCAGGTCGGGCGAGAACTCGATTATGCTGTTTACACGACGACGGCGTCCCTGCTTCATTTCGTGAACCTGGGAACAATCGAACAGCACCCGTGGCATTCGACGACGGCAAATCTTGACAAGCCTGACTGGATCGCTATCGATCTCGATCCCAAGGAAGCTCCCTGGGAAAACGTGCTGCAGGTGGCGCTGGTTACCAAAGAGGTTTGTGATGAAGTGGGAGTAAATGCGTTTCCGAAAACTTCCGGCTCGTCAGGGATACATGTCTATCTGCCGCTGAAGCCGGCGAACAAGTATGAAAGTGTGGCCGAGTTTTCGCGGTTGCTCGCGGGCGAAGTGGCGCGGCGAGCACCAAAGATCGCCACGGTTGAGCGGACTATTGCCAAAAGAAAGAGGGACCAGGTCTACGTTGATTGGATGCAAAACGCGCGCGGCAAGAGCCTGGCGGCGGTGTTCACAGCGCGCGCGAAACCAAAAGCGACTGTGTCGATGCCTCTGACCTGGAAACAAATTGAGCAGGGCGTGAAGATTTCCGATTTTACCGTCAAAAACGTTCCCGCCGTGCTCAAGAAAAACGGCGATGCCTGGGCTGATTTTTTTGCGAGCCGCCAGAAGTTAAAGCTTGGCTGAATTCCTCTGGCTTGATCTTCACGCCGAACGAAAAACACAAAACCATCTTCCCGTTTTATGACTGAAAAAAGGAGCAGGTAGTCAACCTGCCCGGCGCGCACGTCTGCATGTCTGCTCGCCCTGATGTCCAGCCCGCACCGGGGGCCATGGCAAAAGGAATCCCATTCGTGTCAGGGCAAGTTAAGCCGTGGTTGCGAAACTTCGCCTGGTAAAGCGAACCGCCGAGGAAAGTGAATTCTTCGTCGTTCGATCTAATTCCCCTGGCGCCATCTGGCACACAGATCGCGAGCAGCGTCGGCCCAGTTTTGAAATTGAAACGTAAAGCCTGACTGGAGGAGTCTTGTCGGGATTACTCGACGGCTCTTAAGCATCAGTTCCGTTTCGCTGCGAAGAACGAATGCTCCGAGCTCTAACATCCAGTTCGTTGCCGGAAGACCAAAGGGTATGCCCCACGCTTTTCGCAGCGTCTGCATGAACTCGGAGTTGGGTAGAGGATTTGGAGCCGCCAGGTTAACCGGACCGGTAAGCTCTTCATGATGAATTAGCCAGTCGACCGTTCGCGCAAAATCTTTGTCGTGTATCCAGGAAACAAACTCCCTTCCGTCGCCAAAGCGCCCGCCCAGACCAAACCGCACCAACCGCAAAAGCATGTCGAAAGGTCCACCCCTCCCTGGACTCATTACAATTGCCGAGCGCATCAACACCTTGCGCGTATCTGGAGTTGCCGCTGCGTTGAATTCGCGTTCCCATTTCTTCACGACATCAATGCTGAAGCGCCAGGTTTCCGGGGCATCCGGTTCCGATCCACCGACGATTCCGGTTTGCTCGTCGTTAGGCGCGTCGTAACGGTGCGCATAGAGGGTGGCCGTGCTCACCTGAAGCCAAACGCGCGGGGCGGCGTTTGCCTCGGCGATAGCCTGCCCGACAACTCGTGTTGAGTTCACTCTCGAATCTATGATAATGCGGCGATTCTCTGCGGTGTAGCGACAATTTACGCTTTGTCCGGCGAGGTTGATGACAGCGTCTGCACCTTCTATTTCCGTGGCCCAGTCGCTCAATTTCTCGCCATCCCATTTCAACACGCGCCAGGGCAGCGCATTGGTTTGAGTTCTACTAAGTACGACGACATGATCGCCGCGTTGGTGAAACGCCCGGGCCAGAATTGTGCCCACCTGACCTGAACCTCCCGGGAGTACGATTTTCATTCATCCTCGCTTTTGGGTCTAAGGCTCCGCGCACCGGCCCTTAATGGCCGGTGCTTTTTTCAACGCTATCTCACGTTGCCTTCGGAGATGCTCGCGTTCCGCTCCAAAAGTGTCCTGGCCACTTTCTGCGCTATCTCCTCAATGCTCTCGTTTTCGTAAACAGGAATTCTCTCGTCTGCCAACTCGTAAAGGGGACGGCGCGCCAGGTAGAGTGTTTCCGCGAGCTCACGCGATCGTGCCAGCGGCCGTGCTTCATGGCTGGCCTCAATTCTTTTCCAGCATAAATCAAAGGACGAGTCCAACCAGACAGCCAATGCTTTGTGCTCTGCGATCAGCTGGCGATTCTCTGCGATCGTCCAGCCTCCGCCGCCGATGGCAATAACACAGTCAGTCGCTTCAAGCAGCACTTCACGCAAGGTTTGCGTTTCGACCTTGCGAAACCTTTGTTCGCCCTCTTGCTCAATAATTTCTCGAGGGCTTCGCTTTTCTCGCTGAGTGATCAGATTATCCAAATCGATCGCGCGTCGGTTCAGCTTGCGGGCAAGGCTCCAGGCAACCGTCGTCTTCCCTGTGCCCATGAAGCCAATGATTATGATTTGCTGATTGGTCATAACCGAGCGTCGGCCTTCTGGTTTGAAATGCTCTTATCATCTTTTCATAACTATTGAGGCAAGCGAAACTCTCAAGCGTAGATTGCCATACTCTCGCTGCTAACCAGGAGATCAACTCTGTCTTATTCGCTGATACTATCAATTGAGCACCGGTCAGCTGCGGTCCAACTTGATCTGTCTGATGCTATTGGATTTTGTGTATGTCACCTTCTTGACACGCGACCTGCCAGCGTGTTAAACCCTCGACCTTCCGTAGCTTTTGGAGTTCAAAAAGCCGAAAGAGCCACTCAGGGGATGGTTCTTGGAACGGTCATGTCTTTTTGATGGTGACACCAAGTGTGACTTTAGAAACGACTGAACTCAGCTTTCCCAGCCGCATCGAGGCTGTTAATGAAGCCGCTGCCGCTGTTTCTGAATTCATGAATCGCCTGGGAATCGGTGAGGATGTGGCCTTTGGAGTAGACATGGCTGTTCGGGAGGCAGTCACGAACGCCGTGATTCACGGAAACAAACTCAATGACGCGAAAGTTGTTGAGATAAGGTTGAGAAACACACCGGAAGTTTTTGAAATCAGCGTGCACGATCAGGGGTCGGGGTTCAATCCAAACGAAGTCCCAGATCCGACCAAAGACGAGAACATCTTGAAAACCTCAGGTCGTGGCATTTTTTTCATGCGTAATTTCATGGACGATGTCGAATGGTCAGCGGATCCCAAAGGTGGCACCAGGGTGCGCATGATCAAGAAACTATAACCATTCTAATTTGCGATTGGCGATCGCCTCGGACCTCCCTAAGACCGGGTCGATCGAAAATCAAAAACCCGCATCGCAAATCTTTAAAGGAGATTGCAGAAAATGGCTGAGTTAAACATTTCGGAGCGTCAGGCAGGCGACGTAACCATTCTTGATATGGATGGCAAGATTACTATTGGCGAAGGCAGCGTTGCCCTGCGTACGGCCGTTCGCCGCCTGCTTGAAGAAGGCAAGAAAAAGATTCTTCTCAATCTTGCAAGAGTCGGCTATATCGATTCGAGTGGCATCGGAGAATTGGTTTCAAGCTATACCGCGATTGGGAAGGAAGGAGGCCAGTTGAAACTTCTCAATCTCACGCAAAAACTGCAAGACCTTTTGACGATCACAAAACTGCTGACCGTTTTTGACGTGTACGATAGCGAAGAAGAAGCTCTCGCCAGCTTCAAGTAGGCAACACTCGACAGCGCCCGCAGGACAACTTGTTTATAGTCCCGGCAACAACTTTGAGACTCGAGTCGCGACAAACTATTAAGTTTGTCGGACACAACCAAGGGAGATAAACGATGGCAGAACTCGATGTTAGGGAGCGACAGGCAGGAGACGTAACAATCCTGGACTTGAGTGGGTCGGTAAGGATGGGCGAAGGCGCGGTCGCACTACGCAACTCCATTCGCGGGCTAATCGAGAAGGGGAATAAGAAAATTCTCCTCAATCTCGGTGGCGTGAAAAATATCGACTCGAGTGGGATAGGCGAACTGATAGCCAACTATACAACCCTTAGCCGCGATGGCGGA
>DASWDX010000227.1:0-12984 GCA_036395055.1 Pyrinomonadaceae bacterium
TGCTTGAAAACCAAATTGCCACGCTCTGGTCGTGTTCGTTACGACCACGAAAGACGGCAGGTTAGAGGTTCTAAGACAATGAACTGCGAGAAGTGTCAGGGTTTGATTAGCGATTTTCTTGACGGCGCCCTAAGTCACGAAGATCAAATAACGCTCAATTTACATTTTGAAGAATGTCTCGATTGCGCCGGTGTACGCGATGATCTGCAATCGATCGTCGCTTTTTGCCATTCGCATCGCGGCGAGTATGCGGCGCCTCCGAACGAGAAAGCGCTGTGGCAGCGGATTTGTAGTGTGATCGAGGCGGGCGCGAGTCCGGTGGTGCCCGCGCCGGCACACGGACACTTGTCTCAAGGTAACTCTTGGGCGAACTGGTTGAGTCGCAGCTGGGAACTTTCTTTTCCCCAACTGGTTACGTCCGTGGCTGCCATCGTGTTGGTTGTTTCGCTTTCGACGCTAGTTGGCGTTCGTGTTTATCAAAGCGGATCCGCGGCGACTAAAGCTTCATTAGGCGAGGCCAAGTCGAGCCTGGTAGTCGCAGATGTGCGCGAGCGTGTTTCGCAGCAACAGCAGCTGATTTCTTATTGGAACCAACGAGTTGAATTCAACAAGGCTCGTTGGAGTCTGGAAATGCGCGAGACCTTTGATCGTAACCTGAAGGTAATTGATGAGGCAGTCAACAATTCGTTTGAAAGTTTAAGCCAGAATCCACACGACGAAGTCTCCGAAGAAATGTTGAATGCCGCGCTTAACGAAAAGTTGTCGCTGTTGAAAGAATTTGCGGAGCTTTAGGTCCAGCGGATTCCGTGTGAAGATTAAAGGAACTAAGATTGTCAGATAGCCCCACGTCGATGAGAATGCGAACATTGTCCGCGCCATTTGAAATCCCCCGCGTCCGTTTTTATTCGAAGCATTTATTGTTCGCGTGCCTTCTCACTTTTGGCGCGCTCAGTTTGAGCCTCAATGCTCAGCAGCGTTTGTCGAAACGATACCCTGCCGGAAAAAACGTTCGCATTGAACTGAAAAACATCTTCGGCACTATCACGGTCGAGTCGTGGAACCGCGACGAGATCAAACTAACCGCGGAGCTTGAGTCACCGAAGGCGAATCTTACGCCACGGCAGAGCCGCGATGAATTGATTGTCGATGTCGTGGGCGACAACCGTGGCCGGGGGGACATCGGAAACATAAATTTCAGGTTGCAGGTTCCCGTAAATTCCTCTGTCGATCTGGAAACGAAACGTGGCAACATCACCGTGAATCACATCCGTAGCGGACTGGTTCGCGCACACGTATCATCGGAGGGGGACATCACTCTTACCGACATCAGCGCTACTCAGGTCTTCGCGCAAAATACTATCGGTGACATTTTCTTCGACGGCGAAATCACCAGAGGCGGAACTTACCAATTCCAATCGGGGAAAGGTAACATAAACATTCGCATTCCGGCCGATTCGGCGTTCAATCTGGTTGCCGCGGCACCGAACAAGAAGATTGCGCTGGGCGAGTTTTGGAACAGTGGATTTAAGTCAATGGGCGATGGACGCAAGTATGTCGGCGACGTTGTTGATGGCCGTTCCAAAGTGATCGTTACAAACTTCCAGGGCAGCATCACTTTCATTCGTCGTTAGCACCAGACTCAATCAAAGAGATTTGCTGCGGACGCTCGCGATCATTTGATTAGGGCGTCCGCATTGGTTTGTAAAGTACCGTGATAATATCGTCGATCGTCATGACGTTCGCCTTAAATCAGTGTCAGTTCAGAGGTTGGCCTATGCAATCTTTTTGCACACTGTTCCTGATCATCGTGTTCCTCTCGTTTCCGAGCGCTGCAGTGTCGCAGCGGAAGAAGACTCCTGAGTTGAATCGGCCACAGCAACTGGTGCGAACGACCACCAGACATGAGTCGCGGCGATTTGCCTTTGGCGGCACGCTGACACTCGTCGGCGCGCCCGAAGGATCGATTACAATCGAAGGCTGGTCTCGAAACGAAGTTGATATCAATGCCGATATACAACTTCGTGCCGACACCGAAGCGGATTTGGACTTGCTGGCAGCAGTCAATAACTTCTCCATCGACGAGGATATGAACCATCTGCGCGTGCTGAGTATCGGAACCCACGACAAGATTTTCATGCGAGCGGTCGCGAAAAAGTTTCCCAAAACACTTCTGGGTTTGCCTTGGAAAATTGATTATCGTATTCGCGTTCCGCTCGCCACGGACCTGGAAATTAATGCCGGGCGTGGCGCAATCAAGCTTGCCGGTGTAGAAGGCAACATTCGACTTTCGGCTACCGAGAGCGAAGCAAACCTAAAGATCTCCGGTGGCACTTTTTCGGCGACTATAGCCGCAGGAAAGTTAAACCTGAATATTCCCCTGCGGAGTTGGCGCGGCGTAGGAGGAGAAGTGCGTCTCGCTGCCGGAGAAGTAACTATCGAACTTCCTCCCGGGTTCAACGGTGATCTCAATGCTGAGATTCTCCGGTCCGGTCAGATCACAGACTCGTATGGAGGGTTGGAACCGCGCGAGAAGCCTGGGATAACGCCGCAAGTAATGAAAGCGCGCGCGGGCGCTGGCGGCGCATTTTTCCAGCTCACTGTTGGTGACGGCGCAATCTACGTTAAGAAACAGCAAACAGAAGACAGAAGACAGTAGACAGAATACAGAAGATGGTAGAGGGTAGACACTGGATGGTTATTAGCAAATCGTGAGGAGCAAAGACCGGCTGTCCACTGTTTACGGTCCACACTGTCTCCTGTTTGCTGTTTGCCATCGCCTCGCGCTATTCTCTCGGCTCGTTGCATCACAAAAACTACCACCGCACATGAGCATAAAATCAGACAAATGGATCCGCAGAATGGCTACTGAGTTCCAGATGATCGAACCATTCGAACCTGGCCAGGTTAAGGAAGTAGCTGGCAGACGAATTGTTTCGTACGGGACTTCGAGCTATGGTTATGACATCCGTTGCGCAGACGAATTCAAACTCTTCACTAATCTCAACAGCACCATAGTTGATCCCAAGGAATTTGATGAGAAGAACTTTGTCGACGTAAAAGGCGAGTCGGTAGTAATTCCACCAAATAGTTTTGCACTTGCGCGCACTATTGAATACTTTCGGATCCCTCGCAACGTGCTCACCATTTGCCTTGGTAAAAGTACTTACGCCAGATGCGGGATTCTGGTAAACGTAACTCCCTTTGAGCCTGAGTGGGAGGGCTATGTGACACTTGAGTTTTCCAACACTACCCCACTGCCCGCCAAGATCTATGCCAACGAAGGCGTGGCTCAGGTTGTATTCTTCGAATCCGATGAGATTTGCGAGACCTCGTACAAGGATAGAGGCGGCAAATATCAGGGCCAGCGCGGAGTGACCTTGCCGAAGCTTTGAGGAGTTTGCGTGTTCGAGATTCCTTATGGATTACGTCAGGTTGAGACAAGCCGGCTCAAAGTTTCGCGCGTCTGTTCCATCCTGACTGAAATCGATGTCAGTGTCGCCGCACTCTCGCTCGATCTTACGCCGAAGCAATCTCTTCGCTGGAGGAACCTTATGCACCCCATCCAGTCATTGGATTCTAACCAGCTCGATAATACCGCAGAGGCGGAGTTAAGGTTCTTGAGTTTTAAGCGGTTGGATCCGAAGGCGATTTTGCCGACGCGAGGCAGCTCATTGGCGGCAGGCCTGGATATGCACGCAATTGAAGACTTGACGATTCAACCAGGCGAACGTGCTCTGGCGCGAACCGGCTTGGCTGTTGCTATTCCTGAAGGTTATTACGGCCGCCTCGCGCCACGCTCCGGGCTTGCCACACAGAAAGGACTCGACACGCTGGCCGGTGTGATCGATGCCGACTACCGCGGCGAAATCCGCTGTCTTCTCTATAACGCCGGGAGCGAGGCAATACATTTGCCCGCCCAGAGCAAGATCTGCCAGCTGATAATCGAGAGGATCGTAACGCCCGTGGCCATCTGGGCGGATGAAATCAGCGAAACGGATCGAGGAAGTGGCGGCTTCGGTTCAACCGGATAGTTTCACGGCCGCGGAGTTCCGCGGATAGACGCGGATTTGATTGAATTGCAAACTAAACTGATCAGTGCCTATTCTGATCTTGTAGTTGTCCGCGTAAATCCGCGGCTAATATTCTTTGGGCCGGCTAGTTCAGTGGAATCTCTAATGGTTGCGGCAGACGTTCGATTGATAGGACCAAACCGCGCGGACTTTCAACCGGTTCTTTCTTTGGCGTTTCAAAGAAAACAAACCCCTGGCGGCGGCGCTGAGTGTCAGACAAAGGCAGCTCAAGATCGATCGCATAAGTTGAAAACTCTTTCTCAAATTGCTTGCGGGAATTTGGATTGTAGGCGTAGACATCGTTTGCTTTCAGGATGCGCGAGATAGCCTGCTTCGGCGTCACCGGTTTCCATTCACGTCCTTCACCGTCTCGCAAACGAAAACGCACGCGCTTAGTTTCGACGGGCACACCGCTTTCGAATACAAGCTCTAACCGCACCGGCAGGATTCCACTTAAAGGCAGGTTTGCTTCGAAGAGATCCTGACTCTCTTCATCGGTCATGAGTGGCGCTACTCTTACCGACACGCCACCCGCACTCGCCGTCTTTACATTTCCCTCGAGTGGTGGCAGCTCAACTACGGGCTTCACTTTGAAAAGTGAACCTCCGCACGAAGTCGTGAGCAGGAGAATCGCAACTGAAATAATGGACGGGAGTTGCCGTTTGATCATGGCCTCAATTTAGCACAGGCATTGGCAGCAGCCCAGACTTCATATGGCGTGCGTTCACCTTTATCGGCTTGCCGCACTTCAAAAACTATTCGCGCTTATGCACTCAATGCGAACAAGGTGTCCGCGCTCCCAGGTATGATAGTATTGCCAAAAAAATGATTAGACCTTTTGGCGGAATTCATCCGCAGATCCACGAGAGCGCCTACGTGGATATGAGTGCTCAAGTGATTGGTGACGTGCACCTCGGAGAGCAATCATCAATCTGGTGTAACGCCGTCCTGCGCGGCGACATGTTCTACATACGCATCGGTAATCGCACGAATATTCAGGATAACTGTGTAGTGCACACCCGCACCGGCTCACATCCAACGATTCTTGAAGACGAAGTAACGGTGGGCCACAGCGTCACCTTGCACGGCTGCTATGTCGAGCGCGGCGCGCTGATTGGGATAGGTTCGATTGTGCTGGATGACGCTCGCGTTGGTGCGCAGTCGCTGGTCGCCGCTGGATCGTTGATTTCGCCCGGCACAATTATCCCGCCACGCTCGCTGGTAATGGGAATTCCAGCAAGAGTAAAGCGTCCGCTTATGGATGAGGAAGTCCTGGGCCTCGATGCTTTCTGGAAAAACTACGTCGAGTATGTCCCCAAATACAAGAGTGAACCGTGATAAGTGAAAGGCCGTAGGTCGCACTTTTGGGGACAAACATTTCAGGTTATGATGCCCACCGTGATCTTACACTCCTGCGGCAGTCTCGATTAAGTGGGCTCTTCCAAAACACAGCCGGCGCGCGGTATGCGCGATTTTCTGCCTGCGGAAGTGCGGCGGCGCGAATACGTCATCGGCGTCATTAAGGAAGTTTACGAGCGCTACGGTTTTGAGCCTCTGGAAACGCCCGCGGTTGAGAATATCGAAACGCTGATGGGCAAGTATGGGGAGGAAGGGAATCAACTCATCTTCAAAATACTTAAGCGTGGCGCGCATGAAAGCACAGGCGAAGCAGACCTGGCGCTGCGCTACGACTTAACAGTTCCGCTCGCCCGGGTAGTGGCTGAGTATCGCGAGCGGTTGCCGAAGTTTTTCAAGCGCTACCAGGTTCAACCCGTGTGGCGCGCGGATCGTCCAGCACGGGGCAGATTTCGCGAGTTTTATCAGTGTGACGTTGACATCCTTGGATCTCGCTCAATGCTGGTTGAGGCTGAGATTTGCGCCGCTGCGAGTGAAGTGTTGGTAAAGCTTGGCTTCAACGATTTCTCAATCAGACTAAATCACCGAAACGTCCTGACCGGCGTGCTGCAAGCGGCGGGAGTGCCCCTTGAAAAACACGAGGTCGCGTTAGTGGCCCTGGACAAGTTCGACAAGATCGGCAGGTTCGGGGTCGAGAAGGAGTTTAGCGAGCGAAGCATTGGAGTCGCGGCTGGCAGCTCTTTGCTCGACTTCTTCGGCGAGTTGAATTCGCTTGATCACGCGGCGGACATTGCAGTGAGTGAAGACCCCGCGCAAAAACGAAAGGCTCTGAATGCGGCGATCCTAGGACGCCTGGTGGAGTTCATTGGCGATAATGAACTGGGGGCAAGAGGCGTCGATGAACTTAGCGCGATTATGAAGTTTGCGGAGGGCGAAGGCATCGGTACGAGAATTGAGATCGATCCGACCCTGGCCCGTGGGCTATCGTATTACACAGGCGCGATTATGGAGATTAACGTGAAAGACCTTCCGGGTAGTCTGGGCGGCGGCGGACGATACGATAATCTCGTCGGCATGTTCCTCGGTGAAGACGTTCCTGCCTGTGGTTTTTCACTGGGGCTTGAACGCATCATTGTAGTGATGAGCGAGCGCGAGATGTTTCCTAAAGTGGTTGTATCTTCACCGGCAGACATAATGATCAGCATTTGGAATGAAGAATCCATGCTGGAATCAGTCGCGCTGGCTAATCAGTTGAGAAGCCAGGGACTACGGGTAGATCTGTATCCTGAAGCGGACAAGCTGGGGAAACAATTTAAGTATGCCTCGGCGCGCGGAATACCTTTCGTCGCCGTTGTGGGTGATGATGAGCGAGCGCGAGGCGAAGTCGCCATTAAGGACTTACGATCAGGTGAACAGCGAAGTGTAAAACGCGAACTTGTCACGACAGAACTCCGGCGAATGTTGTAGGAGCGGCACTACTTGTGCGCCCAGTCGGACCTAATAAGAATCAGTACTATCAGAGTTGCATCCCTAAAAACCCATGAACGAATCACTTGGCAAACACTACCTTGAAGACTCAATCGCGAGTCTTCGCGCTTACAAAAAACTCGCGGAGAAAGCTCTTGATCAATTAAATGAAGATGAATTCTTTATCATGCTTGATGAAGAGGCAAATAGCATTGCCGTGATCATGAAGCACATGGCCGGCAACATGTTTTCGCGCTGGACCGACTTTTTGACTACCGACGGCGAGAAGCCCGATCGCAATCGCGATATGGAGTTTGTCATCGAGCCAAAGACGGGCAAGGACGATGTACTTGCCTACTGGGAGAAGGGTTGGCAGCGCGTCTTCGATGCTCTCGAACCTCTCTGCGCCGAAGATCTGGAAAAGAAAGTCTTGATTCGCGGCGAAGAGCACACCGTTTTTCAGGCTATTAACCGCCAGTTAATGCACTACGCGAATCACATCGGCCAAATCGTATTCCTGGCTAAACACTTTCGATCGGCTGAGTGGAAGTCCTTGAGTATTCCGCGCAATAGCTCCGCGGAGTTTAATTCTTACCTGGCGGAGAAACCCGGAGTCGTTGACAAAGAGAAGCAGTTGGAGACTGTCGAGGATTTCGCCAGCCAGACGCAGTCACAACGCAATCAATAAGGATTGTTAAGTTAACCCGGAGTCTTTCCTGGTGTTGTTTGTGGCTTCATATCTTAGTGGATACCTTCCATGACATAGACTACAAACGCCAAGTGGCAAAGATAATGCAAAGTACCGCAAGAGTTCACATATCGGGAGTGTTGCTATGAGCATTGGCATCATCGAAATCAATCATGTAAACGTCGTGGTGCCGAAATCCATTGAGGCTGAGGCGAAGGACTTCTATGGTTCTGTGTTGGGATTGAACCAAATACCAAAGCCGATAGAGTCGCAAGGTCGGGGCGGCGCGTGGTATGAACTCGGCAGCGTGCAGCTTCATCTTTCAGTGAGAGTAGAAGCTAATAACGACCAGGGAAGTAGGGGCCATGTTTGCTTTACAGTTGCCGATGTTATCTCCGCTGAAGAGCACTTGCGCGCCGCAGCAGTTGAGATCATTCCGGATGATCAACCGATTGCGGGCAAACCGCGGTTTTATGTACGCGACCCCGGCGGGAATCTGATCGAAATAGCACAACACGTTTAGGCTGAAGGTCTTTGGTTAGATGTGTGGCTTTGCCACACGATGTGCGGTAAGCCTTGGCCTTACTGATTAGAGCGTTAAGGGATTTGGGGCTGCGCCCCGGTGAGGGCGTAGCCCTTCGAATTTGGTGAAGACAACGCAAGGTCACAGACAAGTCACAGACCTTCCGCACATCAAACGGCGTAGCCGCACGGTCGCTAGCATGGGTAGACTCATGCGGTTAATATCGAAATATGCTCGATAACCTTGGAGACTTGCAGCGCACGCATTCCTGCGGCGCATTGCGCCCTGATGACATGGGAAAGACCGTCACTCTGATGGGCTGGGTGGCGCGTCGCCGCGACTTTGGAGAGCTGACGTTCATTGACTTGCGCGATCGTGACGGTGTCACGCAGGTCGTTCTCAATTCCGAAGACGCGCCTGATGCGCACGCCAAGGCAAAAGAAGTGCGCGGTGAATACGTCATCGCAGTCACCGGGGAAGTGACGCTGCGTGACCCGAGTCAGCGCAACCCGAAACTCGCAACCGGCGACGTTGAGGTTCACGCGCGCGAGTTGCTACTGCTTAACGATGCGCGTACGCTGCCGTTTCAACTCGAAACAGCATCCACCGATGCACTGGCCAGCGAAGATTTGCGCTTGAAGTATCGTTATCTCGATCTGCGCCGGCCGCAGCTACAGGCAAACCTGCGTCTGCGCCACCGCGTGCTCCGAGAGATACGACGTTACATGGATGAGCAAGGGTTCACCGAGATCGAAACGCCCATTCTCATTAAGTCGACGCCTGAGGGTGCGCGCGACTACATAGTTCCGTCTCGTGTACAGCCGGGCAAATTCTTTGCCTTGCCCCAGTCTCCGCAGTTGTTCAAGCAGTTGTGCATGATTGCGGGCCTCGATAAGTATTTTCAGATCGCTCGTTGTTTTCGCGACGAAGATTTGCGTGCCGACCGCCAGCCGGAATTCACGCAGCTCGATGTGGAGATGAGTTTTGCCACGCTCGATCAAGTCTATTCAGTAACCGAAGGGCTCTTTGCGTGTGTCTTTAAACTAATCGGAGTGGAGTTGCCGCTGCCCTTTCCGCGCTTTAGTTATGCTGAAGCAATGCGACGCTGGGGTTCGGATAAGCCTGACCTCCGCATTTCGGGCATGGAGTTGCAGGAGCTTTCGCCGGCGCTCCAAGGGACAGATTTCGTGACTTATGCTTCGACCCTCGCTGCGGGCGGAGAAGTGAAGGGAATTGTTGTTCGAGATGGCACGGGCCTTTCGCGAAAAACGCTGGACGAGTTGCAGGAATTCGCCAAGCGTTACGGAGCGACCGGACTCGCCTGGATAAAACTTGCTGAGGATATGACTTCATCATTGCTGAAGGCGCTCGGCGAGGATCGCGTCAATCGCATCGCTTCGACAGCGGGTGCTCAAAAGGGTGACGCGGTCTTAATCGTCGCCGGGAAGCCGAAGACAGTGGCTGCGAGCCTGGGAGCTTTGCGCAATGAAGTTGCGCGGCGCGAGAAGTTAATACCGGCAAACGTCTATGCGCCCTTGTGGGTGACAGAGTTTCCGATGTTTGAGTACCACGAAGACGACGATCGCTACTATGCCATGCACCACCCCTTCACTTCTCCGCTTGATGAAGATCTGCCACTTCTCGAGAGAGCAGTTGAGGGAGGCGAGACTCAGTTGCTGGGGAAGCTACGAACAAAAGCCTACGATCCGGTGATTAATGGAGTTGAGCTGGCGAGCGGCTCGATTCGTATTCATCGTCGTGACGTGCAGCGTCTGGTATTCAAAGCACTCGGCATGACAACTGAAGAGGCGCGGGCACGCTTCGGATTCTTCCTTGATGCGCTGGACTTTGGCACACCTCCCCACGGTGGGATCGCGCCCGGCATCGAGCGGCTAATGATGGTACTCGTGCCGACGGAGAATATTCGTGACGTGATGGCTTTTCCCAAAACTGCTTCCGCCACTGATTTAATGATCGATGCGCCCGGCGAGGTCGATCAGAAGCAGTTGGAGGAACTGCATCTCAAAATCGTGGACAAGTAGTTGCGGCTTTACTGAGACCGAGGACTACCTCGCCGCAGTAATGGTGAAGACTAATTGCAGACTGAGTTTTTGCGCAGCTGCTGGCGAGAGTGCCTGCCGTCCCAGTAAGAAGTAGGACCCCAACTCAGCTGTTGGCAAACAATCGATTCCGGCTAAATGATCATTCTTCAGCGTTCACAACGCGATCATATCTTTGCCTACGCGCGCGAAGCTGATCCGGCCGAGTGTTGCGGCTTGATAGGCGGCACTGAGGACGGGAAGGCTAAGAGCATCTATTCCCTGCGCAATGTCGCCGCCGACAAAATCGTTTCATATGAAGCCGCCCCTGAGGATCTCTTCGCGGCACAACGACAGATGCGCGAACGTGGCGAAGAACTTTTGGCCATTTATCACTCCCACCCACGTTCAGCTGAACCCATCCCGTCTGATACGGATGTCCGGCTGGCGTATTACCCTCAAGCTGTATATTTCATTGTTGGTCTGGCCGGTTCGCAGCCCGCCATTCGTGCTTTTCGCATCTCCGAGCGCGAGGAGCGTTGGCAAGAGGTTGAGTATGCAATTGCCGGCGAGTAAGATTGAACCATTCAGGGAAGCGCATCGTAGGACCTGTTAATGGAGACAAAGAAGAGCAAGTACGACACTAATCCGCTCGATCCTGATTTCGTTAAGCACGCTGAAGAAGCCTGGGGCGAGGATGGGAGCGCTCCGGAAACTCAGGAAGTGAAGCGAACGACGCGCGAAGTCGGCTCAGACGATAACGCACGCAGCAATATCTATTCAGAAGCTCCGACGAGACGTTACGACAACCCGCCGCTCGATTCGCCTTATCCTTCGGTTTTTATTCCTCCTACTTACTCTCCACCTACCCCTTATCGACCATCGCCTGCACCATATCGGCCTCCTGACCAGGACTCCAGATCAAGGTCGGTGGCGGGAATAGGCTTGCCGGAAAAGTGGGCCTTGATGTTGCCCTATGTTCCTTTCTATATTGGCGTGGTTCCTGCGTTGCTGGAGTTGTTTCTTGTTCCGCGCCGGGAAGTCAAAGTACGCTTTCATGCAGCACAGGCTCTGGCTCTTCAGGTGTCGATTTTACTTATTCAAACCCTGTTTGGCGTGGTCGCCGCGATAACTGGTAGTTCAGTCGGGGGAAGTCTTTTCAAGGTCGCGAGCGTTGTATTTCTGATCATTTCGATGGTCCGCGTGTGGAAGGGCGAGCCGCATCACATCGCGCCCATCGCCGAGCCGGCACAGTGGTTCAATCAACATATCGAACCGCGAAATAAATCATAAGAATTAGCTTATCTGGCACTGACCTTGCAATGGAAACCAGGGGAGGCTTTGCCAATAACCAGCTTGCAGAATCTTCGAACTGAAATCGTTCTCAAGGATACACGCGATGTTGTATTTTGGTTCAGCATCAGCTTCCGGATCGCAACATTTTGGCAAGAGACGGCAGGCAAACGCTCTTTTCCAATAACTCGTCAAATCCGAGTCAGGCCCAAGGCTCTCTTCCCAGAAGGACGCGAGCACGGTGAGAAAATTAATTCCGGGGAGGATGAAGCCAGAAACAACGATTAGAGCGGCGAGCCTCGCAGTGGCCGCTCTTTTTATTTCAGGGTTTCAGGTTTGCGGATAAGAAGTTTCGCGCAAGTCGCGACGGAGGAAAAAGATGATTAGAAGACATGTAAACAAATTGCAGGGGCTGGTGGCCTGGTTAACGGTATTCGCAGTCTTCGCGATGCCTGTGGCGGTCTTTTCGCAGACCCAAATCAAGTACCACAGCAACAAATACAAGCCTTCAGATGATGTCCGACTTGGGCGGCAAGCGGCAGCCGAAGTTGAACAGCAAATGCCGATTCTGCGCGATGCGGAGGCGACCAGCTATATCTCAGGGGTTGGCCAGCGGCTTGTGAATTCTATTCCCTCTGAGTTTCAACATCCTGAGTTTCAATATTATTTTAAGATTGTGAACGCCCGAGACATAAACGCGTTTGCGCTGCCTGGTGGCCCTATGTACGTGAACCGCGGCATGATCGAAGCGGCACATAGCGAAGGCGAGATGGCAGGTGTCATGGCACACGAGCTGAGTCACGAAATCCTGCGACACGGAACGGCGCAAGCGACCAAGGCGCAAAAATATGGCTTGCTCGCGGGCATTCTTGGCATTGGCGGCCAAATTCTTGGTGGTCCGGCGGGGGCAGCTGCGCAGATAGCCGGGCAGGGAGTTGGAGTTTATTTTCTAAAATTCAGCCGTGAGTATGAAACCGAAGCCGACCTTATGGGTGCCCGGATCATGGCCAACGCCGGATACGATCCGCGGGATCTCGCGAACATGTTCAAGACAATCGAGCGAGAAAGTGGTGGCAGTAGCGGTGGCTTTTTGAGCGACCACCCGAGCCCGGCCGACCGTTATGCACGGATTAACCAGGAAGCTCAGTATCTGCGCGTAGCAAACCCGATTCGTGACACGCGCGACTTTGATCGAATTCAGGCGCGTCTGCGAAGCATGGGCCGCGCTCCTTCGATGGCAGAGATTGCCCGCAGCGGACAGCGGTACCCAAGCGGCGAACAGACCGGCAACTATCCCAACAATCCACCGCGTGGTCGCGTTGAATATCCATCGACGCGCTATCAGAGTTATTCCGTCGTGGGTGGCCTGGTGCGCGTGAGTGTCCCCAGCAATTGGCGCGAACTTGGTGACAATAATTCTGTTTGGTTCGCTCCGGAGGGCGCGTATGGACAGTATCAGAACCAGGTTATTTACACGCATGGCGTCAACTTTGGCATCGCGCAAACCCAAAACCGGAACCTGCAACAGGCCACCCAGGAATTTCTGAA
>DASWDX010000228.1:0-4605 GCA_036395055.1 Pyrinomonadaceae bacterium
GAGGTTCAGAAACGCAAAGAAGCGATAGAACCCGCCGTCTTCATGCATATAGCCGACGGCAAACACGTGAATAAGAAAGCCGACAAACGTAACGAAGAGCGCGTAGGTTCCGCTCAGACGGTCCATCGCCAGACCGAAGTCAGCACGAAACGCACCGACCTGAATCCAGGTCCATAGGTGATCGAATACTGGCGTAGTAACGCCGGGTTCATTCCAATGGAGTGCGCCGCCAGGCTTGATAGCGAGATAGAAAGCGATAAGTGTGGAAACGCCGACAGATCCACAGGCAATGAGGCCAATGAGTTTCTCACTTCGCAGGCGACGACCGACAAACCAATTGATCGCTGCGCCGGCAAGCGGTGCGAAGATGATCAGACTTAATAAATTGTTTTCCACGAAAGCTTGTCAGTGGCTATGTTTGGTCTTTGGTCCTGGGTCTTCGGGCTTTGGCCGTTACCAAGCAGCTGATGTTGTTGTCCAAAAAGATTCAAAAACTTAAGACCAAAGTCCAAAGACCGAAGACCAATGTTTTAAAGTTTCAAAATACTGGCATCATCAACGTCGAGCGATTCACGATTCCGAAAGATGGTGATGATGATGCCCAGGCCTACAGCAGCCTCAGCCGCTGCCACAGTCATTACGATGAAAACGAAAAGCTGGCCCGTAACATCCTGATAGAAACTCGAAAAGGCAACAAACGTCAGATTCACGGCGTTGAGCATGAGTTCAATGCACATGAACATGGCGATGACGTTGCGCTTGACTATCACGCCGACAGTGCCGATCGTAAAAAGCACGGCGGAGAGCGCGAGGTACCAGGAAAGTTGTGGGCCCATAGCGATTTATTCCTCCCGGCCCCGGTCCGATTGAAAATGAACACCGAGAAGGTGCGCCGCCTCGTCAGTTGTTTCCGTTTCCATCACCGTCAGGTCGCCGATCGCGCGCGGATTAACAATGTCCATCGCTAAGACTTGTGCGCCAGGGACGACGCGTGCCGTAGCTGACAACAGCGTCGTCCGGCGCGCCAGAGACATCGCGCCGACAATGGCCATCAACAACAAGATCGACGTTACTTCAAAGGGCAGCAGATATCCGGTAAACAGTCCTTCGCCGATCGAATGGGTTAATCCGACGTTTGAAATGCTTCCGGGCGGCTTGTTTTGGGAGGTTTGCACTGAATAGAGAATGAAAGCTGTTTCGGCAATCAGAATCGCCGCCATGCCGATGGCGATAGGGACCAGAAACTTTAGCCGTTTGCGCCGCGGTTCTGAGTGTTCGACATTGAGCAGCATGATTACGAAGATCACGAGGACCATGATCGCGCCCGCATAGACGATGACCTGCACTGCGGCGATGAAGGGCGCCGCCAGCGTGACGTAAAGCGACGCGAGAGCGATGAACACGCCAATCAGTGAAATCGCGCTGTAAAGCGGATTCCTCTGCGACACCATGGCAATCGCGCAACCGATGGCTAGTCCAGCAAAGACTATGAATAGAAGCGTAGTCATCCGAAGATCAGTAAATGGTGAATCGTGAATAGTAAATAGTCCGCAGAATTGCTTTGGCCGGCATCAGGCGTTCGTTGGATATCGAAAAGCATTCGCTGGCATTACAGGCACGTATTTACTATTCACTATTAACCACCTTTCATGAACGCAAACGTCGCGGTCAAAACGATATTGAGAATTGCGGCCGGCAGCAGAAATTTCCAGCCAAAATCCATCAATTGATCAAAACGAAATCGTGGCAGTGTGCCGCGCAGCCAAATGTAAAAAAACAGAAAGACCAGTATCTTGGCAAAAAAGCCGAGAACACTGACCAGCGCGAAAAGAATAGTGCCGCGACCAAACAGATATTCGGCAAATGGAACGTTCCAGCCGCCCCAGAACAACGTCGTCGCCAGCATCGACACGGTGATCATGTTGATGTATTCGGCGTTGAAAAAGAGTAGAAACTTGATTGAGCTGTATTCGGTGTGAAATCCCGCGACGAGTTCCGTTTCGGCTTCTGGTAAATCAAACGGGACACGATTGGTTTCCGCGATGGCGGCTATCAGGTAAAGAATGAATCCGAGTGGCTGATAGATGATATTCCATTGCATGCCGTACCAGCCTGACTGCTGTTCGACAATATTGTAGATGTCGAGCGTGCCGCAGATCAGAATCACGCCAATGAGCGACAAGCCCAACGCAAGTTCATACGAAATCATTTGCGCGGACGAGCGCAACCCACCCATCAGACTGTATTTGTTGTTTGACGACCAGCCGGCCAGGGCGATTCCATAGACACCAACCGAAGTCACACCAAGCACATAAAGCAACGCCACATCGAAACGCGCAATCACGAGTTGAATCGAGCCAATGAAAGGAAGCGTGACTGTCGGTCCAAACGGGTAGATTATGATGGCCATGATGGCGGTGACCACAGCAATGACGGGCGCGAGGAGGAAGACAAACCGGGTTGACTGGTCCGGAATCAGATCCTCTTTCATCATTGTCTTGATAAAGTCTGCAAAGGGTTGCAGGATTCCGCCATAACCCACGCGGTTTGGCCCCAGGCGCCCCTGAATGAATGCCAGCACGCGCCGTTCGGCGAGCACGGTTGCCGCAACCAGCAACATGATCACCAGAAAGGCAATCGTTATTGCTACGATCACGAGTAATGAATGAATGTAAGGATTGGTCAAGTCCATTATCGGTTAATAGTGAATCGTTAATAGTAAATAGACCTTTCCCACAATCGCGCTATTTACTATTCACTATTCACTATTTACTTACCCACAGCCACCTCTTCGCGAAGATCCGCATCAACCGTAATTTGATACAACGGCGACACTCGTACAGTGTCAGGCCGCGGGTTACCCGCAGCGAGCAAATGAAACTGCGGCACCTTGTCAGTTAGGGTTCCAATCTTGAAAAGTTCGTGACCGACCTTAGGCGTAACGGTAAGTTTATCTCCCGTAGTTGGCAGCGCCTCAACAGCCTCGCGAAGAGCGATCACTTCCGAAGTAAGATCACGCTGCTCGGCAATCGGGTATCTTGCCTGTACCGGATTGGATTCATCCTTAAGCACTGGATAACGCATATTCGCATACGGGGAAATGCGTTCGGCGATCTCGCGGAAAACCGCACTCGCCGAAAATTCGAACTTAAAATCCATTCCCAGCTCGAGAGCCAATTGCGCGGTAATCATCCAGTCAGACTTCGACTGATGCAGCGGCGGAATCGACTGACGCACCCGCTGCACAAAGCCATCGTTGTTTGTATACGTGCCGTCAATCTCTGCAAACGAGGCCGCGGGCAACACGACGTCGGCGAATGCTGTCGTCTGAGTTTCAAAAAGTTCCTGAACGACCAGGAAGTCCAATCTACGGAGAGCCTCTTCACGACCCTGCAACTGTTCGGGCAGAAAACTTCCCGTCAGGTATATCGCGCGAATAGTATCGCCGGCGCTGTCGAGCACCTGCGCCACATTCATTGCGCCGTCCATTAATCCCACGTCGTGCGCGCCAACACTGTTGTTGTAAAGCGGCAAGGGATGCAGCAGCACACGACGCCCTTCAGCACGCAAGGCGTAAGGCAGTTGTGCCAAGATAGCTTGTGCCATGGCGCTCAACTGGCCCGCAAACATGATCACGAGATCGCCCTGGGTTTCGGCAATCATTTGTCTCAATGTCAGAATTTCACTCGCTTCGATGCCAAGTCTTTCCGTTGTCAGCGTGTCGTTTGAATTGCTCGCGAGGGCCAACACCGCCGCCTCTTCAGCTCCGGGTCGAATGTGAATGAATTGCGCTGCCTGCTCGACTAATCTGATGGGCGTACTATTGATGACAATCAGCCTGGCGCCGCCGTTGCGAACGGCCTGGCGAATTTGTTTGCCGGTGAGCGGTTGCAGTTCTTCGGGCTCGCCGCCAACTAAGAGAATAGTCTTCGCGTAACGAATATCGCGATGCGTTGCCAAGGGAGCGCCAAGGTTATCGAAGAACGGTTTCAGGTTATGCGAGTCCGTGCAGGTGTAGTTGTTGGTGCCAACCAACTCCGTCGCAAACTTCCGCAGCAGGTAATTTGCTTCGTTGGTGATCCGGGGGCTGCCAATTACCCCGAGCGCGTCGGGCCCATGCTCATCGACAACTGCGTCGAGCTTCTGCGCGACATATCGAATCGCCTCATCCCAGGTTGCCGGAATTAGCTTTCCATCTTTCTTGTAGCGAATCATTGGCGTGCGAATGCGCTCTTCATGGTTCACGAAAGGGTGCCCAAAGCGGCCTTTGATACAGAGAAACTCTCCATTGTGACCATTGACGTAGCGATCGCGCGCTATGATGCGCATCAACTCGCCACCGCGCGAACCGAGCGACATCTGGCAACCATCAGAACAATAAGTACAGGTGGAAATGGTCTGCGCCAACTCCCAGGGACGCGCCTGGTGACGATAGGTTGCGTCCAGTAGCGTGCCGGTTGGGCAAACTTCGATGCAGTTGCCACACTGCGAACAATCGAGCCAGCCTCCATAGGTCCCAATCACGGTATTTGCGCCGCGTCCGCCGGCTTCAATCGCGTCCTCGCCCATCCACTCATCGCAAACGCGCGTGCAGCGCTTGCAGAG
>DASWDX010000229.1:0-3301 GCA_036395055.1 Pyrinomonadaceae bacterium
CGCCCGAATCGATGAGGAGAACGTTTTTGTTTTCCTGGCGCACCTGTTTGATGAGCGTGCTGATCTTAGCCAAACCGCGGTTGTCGGCCTTGTTGGTATAGTAGTCGACCGGAAAGAGGTTGCCGTGTAAATCGGTTGTGCCGAGAACTACAATATGGACGCGGGTTGCTGAGGTACCGCCGGCGAGTGGAAAGCTCGTCAGCGTCAGGACCGTCACAACGAGGAGCGCCGCCAGGAACGTTTTTCTTTTCAGCTTCATAAATTTCACTATCCAGGTCCAATGACCAAAGTCCAAGGCGAGCTTCGCCAGAGGGGCCTTTAACTTTGGACGTTGGACACTACTTTGGTTGATTCACAAACACTTCAGCCGCCGACATGCCGTTAATGGAAACCTCATCAACCTTCTTAAAATTAGCTCGAATGAAGGCAAGCTTAGCGCGATTCTCGAAGTATGTTCGACCTCGTTGAACAATGAAATAAGCTGGGCCGGAAGTCTTTGTAACATCGAAATCCGGCACTGATATCGCTTTCGAATTTAGGTCGGTACGTTGAAACTGCTCGAGATAATAATGCGTGACGCCAGGTGTTTCGTCGGCGATGAGTGCGCCTGATGGGGCTGTGTCGCAGACAAACTTAATCGCTTCGCGCAATCCATCGTCATAAAATTCATCGTGCGGAAAGAAATACCCGACCTTGTCCGCGGCTAGAGCGTTTGTGTAGAGCGCATAGTGAGGACCGGCCGAATAGGCGATCCACGCGGGCGCGCCAACAAAAATTGCAATGACCAATGCCGCCACGACCACGCGGGTTTGTTGAGAAGCATTCAAGCGCCGGTTTGCAAACCTAATCAATTCCACCACTCCAATCGCCGCCAGCATATACACGAAAGGCATCAGTGAAAGCGTGTAGCGCAACCACTTCGAGCCCATTAATGAATAAGGAACGATCCACAGCAGAAAATTAAAGAGGACAAAGGCGTACCCGGGATGCCGCCAACGCTTAACCGATACGACCAATCCCACCAGAAACGACGCCAGCACAAGTAATGGAATCTTGATCGCCATGAATACCAGATAAAAATAGACGGGCGTGCCCCAGAAGGGCGACCTGGAGACGTTATTTTTGTAAAGGTGATCGGCAAAGAAATACCCGGAATGAACCAAAAGCTTCTCGCCCATGTAGGCATTCAGATACTCCCAAACCTGCGGCAACAACACCGGCGGGTTGGCAATTATGAAGGCGACTAGAATCGCGATGTAGAAAAGGCGCGGTGTCTTACCGGACGGCTCCCCTGTCTCGCGTTTGCGCACGTGGAAGTTGTGATGGTAAAGCGCGTTCAGGCCGAAATAGTGCGGAAAGTATTTGGATGCGAGCATCAGCCCAAAGGAAATTCCGCTGAGCAGATAGTTTCGTTTTCTCAGCGCTACGTTTCTCGTGTCGGTCTGCTTGGCCCGCAAATAAAAGTAGAACGCAAAGAGCATGAAGAACACGAGCAGCGTATCTTCCTTCCCTATGCGATTGAACGTGATTGCGTTTATGCCGCCAGCCCAGAACGCGGCAGCTACCAGTCCGCTCCAACGATCGAAGAACGCTGCCGTCAAAAGGAACAACGGGATTACCGTTAACGCGCCGAAGATGGCATTGGGAAGACGGAGCAGGGCTTCGTTGCTAATCGCTTTGCCGCCCGCTTGCAAGTCACGACCGAATCTCAACGAGGCGAACATTAGCGCCTTCATCAGCATTGGATGTTCAGCGTTGGCGGTAATATCTCCACGTTCATATGCACGCACGGCATCGACTTTATTCACTTCATCTTCCGCAAAGCCGATGGCGCCCAGGTGACTCGCGCGGAATCCATAGCCCACAATGATTAGCAGCGCAAGCACGCCCACTACGCCCCACAGGCTTCTATTTTGACTTGGGCCAAGCTCAGATTTTGTATTGAAGGGGCCGTGGGCGGCGTCGGCTTCAGTGGAAGAATTAATTTCGGTCGTTGCCACCCGGATGAATGTTCCCTTTATCGAAAGTCACTATGGTAACCCAAAACCGTCTGGCGAAGTCTTCCAACCGCCTGCCTAGTGGTAGCTTTCAGCAAAATATCTTATCGTTAGCCCGCATGGACAATCTTGTAGTCTCCAACATTCGCCAGCGACCCATTCGCACGCTCGTCAGCGTAGCAGGAGTCGCGCTGGGAGTTTGCCTGGTTATGCTTTTCACCGGCCTGGCCCGGGGCATGTCAAACGACCTGCAGAGGCGCGCGTCAAATGTCCGTGCCGAGATCATTTTCACGCGACCCGGAGCGATGCTGCTAACGGGGTCGACGGCTAACCTTAGCACCAAGTACGTCGAAAGATTGAAACAAATCGAAGGCGTTGAAGAAGCGTTGCCTGTAATTCGATATGTATTCCAGGGAGGTCGCGGGTTTGGGTTTGAACAAATCGAAGGGGTGGAATGGGAACCATTCGCTCGCGTCAACGAGATTCATATAGACGTTGGTAAGCCGCCGCAAGGTCCGGACGAAATTGTGATCGACGAAACCAAGGCACGCAATAATAAGCTGAAGACCGGCGACGCGCTGAAACTCTTTGGGGATAAGCCGCACCGGATCGTGGGGATCTATTCGCCCGAATCAGGCGCGCGCGTGAAGATGACGCTGGCTGCGATGCAGGACGCGTTGGAGTCTCCCGAGAAAGCCACTTACATCCTGGTCAAAGTTCGTAATCCAACTCAAGAGGTCCGGGTAGCTGAACGAATCAACGCTGTGCTGCCGGGGAACAAGATCCAATTCACTCGCGATTTGTTTACCAGCCTTGAGAAAACCATTCCTTACCTGGGCGTTTTTCTGCGGATACTGGTGGGGCTGGCTGCGGTGGTGAGCGCCCTGGTTGTAATGCTGGCCATGTATACAACCATCACCGAGCGCACCCGAGAGATCGGCATTCTGAAAGCTCTGGGGGCTTCGCGACGTTACATCGTCTTCATCATTGAATCAGAGGCACTGTTGATTAGCGCGGTTGGTTTGGTTGCCGGCTTTGTCTTCTCGTTTGTGATCGGCTATAGCATCCATCAATACTATGGACTCTTCTTTGAATATAGCTGGAGCTGGGCCCTGACAGCAGCCGCGATCGGAATTCTTGGCGGCGCTTTTGGCGCTCTCTATCCGGCGGTGCGCGCTTCAAACCTCGATGCGGTCAGCGCGCTCGCTTACGAATAGTTTTTACTTACCCCGACAGCCACCGTACAAAGTTAATCCCATGAGAATTTATTTACTGGATGCGCAGTTCCTGGCGGAGCTTTGCGC
>DASWDX010000230.1:0-17601 GCA_036395055.1 Pyrinomonadaceae bacterium
CTTGCTGCCGCTACCCGACAAAATGCACGGCATCCACGATCCTGAAATTCGCCAGCGTCAGCGTTATGCCGATCTCATCGCCGGCAGCCTCAAGCTCGAACGCGAAGAAAATGAGCTCACGCCTCGTGAAGTTTTTGAGCGCCGCTCAAAAATCATTAGCGAAATGCGCCGCTTCCTCGAAGATCACGGCTACGTCGAGGTCGAAACGCCGATGTTGACGTCGAAGGCAACCGGCGCGGCAGCGCGCGCTTTCGAAACGCATCATAACGCTCTCGACATCACGCTGTATGCGCGCATCGCTCCTGAGCTGTACCTAAAACGGCTATTGGTCGGCGGCTTTGAAAAGGTCTATGAGCTAAATAGAAACTTTCGTAATGAAGGCATTGATCGTACTCACAATCCCGAGTTCACAATGCTGGAGTTTTATTGGGCCTATGCTGACGTGAACCAGATGATGAATTTCTGCGAAGAGATGCTGCGCGCGATTGCCTTTACGGTTCTCGGCCATACGCACGCGCAGTTTGGGGAACACTCGATTGACTTTGGACAGCCTTTTCAGGGGTTGACGATGAGAGAGAGTGTTAACCGGTTTGCACCCAACGAAAAGATTACCGATGAGAACTTATTGGATTTGTTTGAAGAGCACGTAGAGCACAATCTCATTCAGCCAACTCTCATCTATGACTTCCCGAAAGTAGTCTCACCGCTCTCGAAGGCGTCCCCCGCTAACCCTTCTCTCGCTGAACGTTTCGAGCTTTTCATTGCCGGCATAGAGTGCGCCAATGGCTTTTCCGAATTGAACGATCCGGCGGAGCAGTATCAGCGTTTTCTGGATCAGATGACGCGGCGCGAACGAGGCGATGAGGAAGCGATGATAATGGACGAAGACTACATTCGCGCGCTTTCGTATGGCATGCCACCGGCGGCCGGAATCGGCATCGGCATCGATCGCTTCGTGATGCTGCTCACCAATCAGCAATCCATCCGCGACGTCATTCTATTTCCACATATGCGGCCTGAACGCCTGGATCAATTCTCATGGATGAGATGGATGTATGAAGAGTTGGCGGCGCTATCTAATTGGCCTGAGCTGACCGAAATGCAGCAAGCCGCTATGCTGGTTGAGAAGTTTCGGCTCTGGGCGTCTCAACCCGACTCTACCCCTCACCGACAACAGCTTATGGGAGACTCTCAAGATGATATGATTCGTACCGCGCAGAGAGCTCTAAGGATTTTTCGAGAGACTTAACCGTTGTAAAGAATCACACAACCAGTCCGCTTTTTTTCCCGCTCTCATCGCTTAGCGCCAAAGGGCTGGGGTTTAGCGCCGTCAGCGTCTTGCCTTCGCCCATACCCGCGCTGGTGATTACAAACGCGCGCATCTGCACGCGCTCGGCCGTTGAAAAAATCTCGTGCGAAGCGAACGAATCTGTTCTCAGTAAGCAGAACGCGGCTGCGTGATTGCTATGAGATGAGGCTCGACGCGCGCTGGTCCACGTCGTAAGAGACGGAACCCATTGCGTGTGACGCTGCGTGGTGGTAAAAATCAGTGACCGACAAGCGCGGATTGAAGATATATGCAACCAGTACCGTGCGATCCAAACGCTGCATCATCCAGCGCAGGATCGTCGTCTTGCCGGTCCCAACTTCGCCTGTCACCACCACTAAACCCTTGCCACTTTCAATTCCGTAGTGGAGGTTGGCCATCACCTCCGTATGCGATGGTGTGAAATAGATGAAGCGCGGATCGGGAGTCAGCGCAAATGGCAATTCTTTTAACCCGTAAAATTCTACGTACACTTCCTAACCTCCAAGCGTTGTCTTTGACAAAACCGTCGATTACCCACCCGCTAACAACGCCGGTGGTTCTGACAAATCCCTTGCTTCTAAACTGCAAAGCGCTCAAACACCTGCGGCCAGTTTCAAAATCAACGCCAGTCATGGAATGCCTACGATCATGTCCGCAATGCGGTGGCCAGCAGCAGCTTTGCGCCGGCGTGGAACGCGCTGCGCGCTTCCTCTGGCGTCAACAACTCAGGCATCGTCACTAGCACCGGCAGAGATGTGCACTGGGCCGCGTCTTCGCTGGTTTGATTTTTCAGGATTACTGCAACCGCTTATTGCGAATACTGCGGCTAAAAGGATGGACGGAAGGGTGGCGTAATAAGCTCTCGATGGGCACTCCGTTTTCATTCTCTTTTCCTTGAAAGAGTTAATTGTTAAGGTTTTCCGCAATTAGTGCGGTTGTTTCGTCTGTAACGCGCAACCTATGGTTTGCGTCACAAGCTGACAACTTCCTTCACGTCACTCTGGAACATATTCAGGCAGAATCGTTGAAGAGTTGGCGGCCGGTATAAGTCTTCCCCCAATATTCGGTTGCGACTGCACGGCCGCGACCGTGGTACCAATAAATCAGCAACTCTTTGTGATCGCCGTTTCGGATTGAATATCGGTTGGCGACGAACGGTCCTCCCTTTGGGCTGACGACAACACAATAAATTGTGGGGCGCCAATACCGCCTTCCACCCATCAAACATCTCTAGCGAATATTGGCCAGCTCCGCATTCCGCGACCAGGCTTGTAGCATAAGAGTTATGTTGATTGCCTTTGGCGCCATCGAATCGATAGGGTGACCTCTGCAATAGTAACTGGACAACCGCCGGCCGCCCCCACCACTATCGGCTTAAATATACCGAATAAGAAGTTAGGAACTGAGGACTACTACCGCGGGCGATGATCAGAAACGCAGGCTGCTGCTTGGTCGCTGTCACTTTCCATTTGTATGAATAGTTGCGACCGTCGGTGGCTTTTGTTGCCGACTTCAGACTCGCGATGTCCGTATAACGAACGCGGTTGGGATGGACCACTATCGTAACCCAGGTCAAACGGTGTTCACTATTAAACTTGGTAAGCAGGTAATTGAATCTTGAATCGCGCTTGATGATCCAGACTTCCTGTTCGCCATCTTCCTCACCTTCGTTCTCTTCCTTTTGCTGCTTGGCAATCTTTCGCAGCCGGCGATGAACAGTTTCCTCGTTCATGCCCAAGCGCAGGCCAAAGAATTCGCGCGGCGGCTCCCTCGCAGCACACACTACCACCGCATCGACCATCGCGAAGAGCAACAGACTGGAAACGATCCACTTTTTGACCACGTTTTTTCCTCTTGGTGAATATCCTACACCGGCGGTACTCTTCCCCTCGACCAGATAAAGATTACTCATGCGAGCTTCAAGAGAAACAGATTCAGCAGAGTTCTGCAATTCGAACTTGTTCTGCATGGCTTTTAGCAATGTAGCCGAGTCTGCAGGGGTTGATTACCTGCTGGGCTGTAAATCAAAAGAAGCTGCTACGCTCAACGCGCAGCAGCCTCGACTTGCAGTTTGGTAGTAGGCCTTGAACGGAGCCCATTGAACCCTAGACTGCTACCTCGTTTTGGTCGCCGACTAAAACAAGCCCTCTAACGCGTTCCCGCAATGCACCCTCGAATCTTCTGGCCTCCTCAACCTCTGAGAACGAAAGAGCGCGTAGTTCTTGTTCGATTCGTCGTCGATAATCAGACACGAGCGAATCGGAAACTCCCAGGACAGCTGCGACTTCTAGCTGGGTGGAATGCTGAGGGCTCAAATAGCAATGCCACAACACTCCGAGAATGCGGTTGTATTGCTTGACCTTTCCACGAACGGTTTCATGCAGTTGACCAAGAAAATGGTCCACAAACCCGGCAGCTTCATCTTCCGATTCGCGTCGCAGTAAGCCTTGCTCAGGATCTTCGCCCTTATCGACCGGCTGAAAATGATTGCCTTCCCCATCGTTATCATCACCATCTAGCGGCACCAGATAAATATCCATCACCGGTAGTCGCGACATGACAAGACTGCGAAGGGCTCTTACGTCTACTGGCGAGTCAACTGCGTCCAGCACTGAAACGATCAAATCCTCAAGGTCCGAATTACTTATCACCACCTGAGAGTCGCCCGTGCAACCTACCATTCGTGTATCACGCGCCCTAACCGAAATTATCTGAACGCGCTGTTCCACCTCGTGAGAGTCCCGGCGAGGTTTGCCATCCGGCCATTCGCTAAGACCATAAATCCGGTCAGCCAATCGACGATGAGGTTCATCTCCGCTGCCGCTCGAATCGAAACGTCGGAAGTTTGAGCTTGATTGGATGAGGGTAGAGATGCGGCGGGCGAGACGATAGCTTTCGGGGTGTCGTTTTCGTAGTTCGGCTGTGAGAAGGTTGGTTAGTTCGATCTGGCCGATCTCGCATTCAATTTCGTAATCGGTCATCTCTGATTCGAGATAATGCTCAAAGCGATTCTTACTAAGTAGCTGGACGAAAAGCTCCTGAGTGAGGTCGGTATAGGCGGTAGTTGCTCCCTCCTCCACCAGGAGACCAGCGCTTCGCGAGGCCCTCACCAAAGGATGGTGCGAAACGATACGGTGCAATTCCGACCACAGTCGGTTTACATCCGAGCATCGCAGGCTGTCGACCCACTTGCCACTTTTAGCCATCCGCTCTGCGGTGCGTTTTGCGCGCGCAGTTTGCGGCTCCTGGCTGATCGGAGTCAGTTCAACTTGTTTTTCGACTTCGCGACTTAGAGATTTCACAAGGATTATTCTTTGGCTTACGGAGTTGACGGGATTAGCTCTTTGGGCGAGGAACCTTTAGGCAGCCCGGTCGAATGGCTTAGGTAAGTCTCAGCTAGTCAATGGAGACAAGCGTTGGTAAGGAAACAACAGAGACCTTTCGAGAAAGAATCTTGAATTACCCCGGGGCTATTGGCGGCTAGTCATTTATGAATTTGCTTGAGATTCCTGAGAAATAGGGAGACTGGTCTGGAACGAGCGTCAAAGAGCAGGCGCTCCCTGACTTGACGGCGAGCATCTTAACAACATTCCCAAGAATGAGCAACATGTTTTTACACTGCCGCCAACTCATTGAGTCTAAGGTAACAAGAGAACTGGTTTGGAAAGATAAAGTTGTGGAAATCCTGGACAATTAGGTCTATTAGGCTGTTGAACAAGTGGATGAGTCTGCGAGTTCGTCTTGGTTGAGCTAACGAGCAAATTTGCCCTTTTTGCCTTCCTCAATCCCTGAAGCGGATCGATTTTTGTGAGTTCAAATGACTAACTGGCCACCAAGTCCGGGGGCAAAACGATGAAGGCCTCGAGCGTAAAGTCATTCAGCAAAACACCGGCTTGTCCTTCTTCCCACCTGTTACTCTCATTTCATTATCAGGCACTTGCCCCGGAACTACACTATTTGGTCAAACATCATCTGGTTGATTGTGATTTTTGCTATTGCGAGATTCCCCTGTTGGCATTTTACTCCCAGCCTCTTGTGGAAGAGAATCGCTCGCCCGACTTGCCGATCAATCTAAGAATCCTGGCTGAGTCTATCCTGGGGTCAAGACAAGTCGGCGAAGGCTCACGGTGAAAGCTCAGTGCGTCAGCCGGTCACCAGGGATCTTTCTTTTGAATGTGTTCGACCACATCAAGGGCTGAGTTGAGTGCCTAGTTTCTGGAATTTGTGAATTACGGGTTGGGGATACTGGATTCTATTTCTTCAAAGTCACTGCGAGGAATAAAGCTGCTCGATAAGCTCGCCAAATTTCTGATCAATAATGCGTCTCTTAACCTTGAGCGTTGGCGTCAGCTCTCCGCGGTCAATCGTGAATTCATCCGGCAGCAATGCAAGGCGACGAATGCGCTCATAGTCGGCAAGTTCTTTGGTGAGAAGCGCAACGTCGCTTTGTACTAATTTAACTGCCGCCGGGAAGCCGGCAAGGGCAACTCGATCACTCGGAAACTCTTCGCCTGCCGCAGACAACGCCTGCCTTACAGCTTCCCACTCAGGAACAATCAGCGCCACGGGCTGTTTGCGACCGGCACCCACTATCACGACCTGGCTCACATATTCGCTTTGTTTCAGAAGGCTCTCAATCTGTTGCGGCGCGACGTATTTTCCGTTTGAGAGTTTGAATAAATCCTTCTTTCGATCAGTGATATAGAGCCGGCCCGCTTTATCCAAATGGCCCACGTCGCCCGTGGCAAACCATTGGTCGTTCAAAACCAACGCGGTCTCTTCCGGATGGCCGTAATAACCACGCATGACATTTGGGCCACGCAATAGAATCTCACCATCTTCGGCTATGCTGACTTCGATTCCTTCGAAGGGTACACCCACCGAACCCACCTGATTATTATCGGGGCGATTTGCAGAAACAATGCACGTCTCAGTTGCACCGTAGCCTTGCAGGATTGGAATTCCGGCAGCGAGGAAAGCGTAGGAGAGCGCCGGCGAGAGTGGCGCTCCGCCGGACACGAAATACCTCAGACGGCCGCCAACGCCTTCGCGCCACTTTGAAAACACGACACGATTCGCCATCCTTTGTTGAAGCGCCAAAGCAGGACCTATAAGTTTTCCTTTGCCCTTCGCCTCGGCATAACGCTGTCCAACTTCCAGCGAGCGTAAAAAGACTCGACGCTTCCACCCCTTTTGCGACAGTCCTTTTTTCACAATCCGGTGATACACCTTCTCGAACAAACGGGGCACGGCAGTCATAACCGTCGGTCTCACTTCGCGAAGGTTTTCAGCAACCTGATCAAACGAAGCGGTGTAATACACCGAGACGCCCGCATAGCAGAAGATATAGAAACCAGTCCGCTCAAAGATGTGTGACAACGGAAGCACCGACAAAGCTACGTCGCTTGACGAGATTGGCAAACCACCAGTTACCGCTAGCACATTCGAAATGAAATTTGCGTGCGTTAACATTACTCCCTTAGGTTCGCCCGTTGTACCAGATGTATAGATTATTGTGGCGAGATCGTCTGGCCTGATTGCTTTGAGATATGCTCCAAAAGCAGCGGGCTTATTTATAGAGCGCTCCTGTCCTCTCCTTTCCAACGACACCAGCGTCGCGGACCTTTCAACACCTTCAGTGCCAGATTCATCGAAGAAAATAATTCGCTCGAGGAAATCGAGACCTTGCAGAGCTTTTGCAGCGTGCTTAAACAGTTTCTTGTTGGAAACGAAGATTGCGCGAGCGCCCGAGTCAGTCAGAATATAGCGGATTTGTTCGAGTGCCTGGGTGGTATAGATAGGAACATTAATGGCTCCGAGGCTGAGAATAGCAAAGTCAGCAATCGACCATTCAGGACGGTTCTCCGATAGCAGCGCGATTCTGTCTCCGGGCTTTATGCCAAACTCCGCCAAACCAAGCGCGACATCTCTGACGCGCTCTACAAACCTCTCGGCCGAAATATTGACCCACTCGTTATCAATCTTGTGATTAAGTGCGTCTCGCTTTGCATGTTTCAAAGCAGCTGTGAGACAGAGTCCGGGCACAGAGGAAGCCGTCGTCGTTTCGGGGTCTTTGCTCACTTCCATTTTGGCCGAAGCAGTTGAAGCCAAGCAGACATCTTCTGTTCAATTAGCAGTGACCTGCGTAGATTAGGCGAGAGTGATGATACTACACGCTCTTAAAGGCCAATTATGTTGCTGCGAAGGTGCCGCGAGGCAGACAACTCGAGCCCGGCCTCGGAACTCCGGCGCTGACGTCTTTTCCGGCGCGACTGCACGTCTTCAACTCGTCCATTCATCGTTGCCAACGCCGCCAACACAAGGAAAAGGAGAGCGTTTGCAGTAGTGTGCAGCGTGAAATCAAAAAAGCTATGGACGAGCACAGCAAAACATCCTGCCAAAGCCCCAGTGGCCACACCTCGCCGGAAGTCATCACGAGACTCCCGTCGCGCGAATCCCATTCGAAATAGACTGACGATGAAAAACACCCCAATCACCGCACCTACGATTCCGCCATCGGACAAGACTTGCAGATAGTCGTTATGTGCCTGTTCTAATCTATACATGCCGTTGCGTGAGTCGTAGCCGGTATACACCACGCCAAACGCTCCCAATCCGGTACCCACCAAAGGGTGATTCTTGATTATGTCGACGGTCACACTCCAGAAGTGCGCACGTCCCGTGGTAGGGTCGTCGGTATTAACTGAACCTACCATTCGGGTGAGCGCCTCTTCCCCACCCAACAAAACAACACCTCCAAAAAGTGCGACCACCAGGGCCAAAGCGAGGCCTGCTTTCATTGCCGCGCTCTTGATACGTGGTTTGTGTTCCTTTGATTCTCTTCTATGCTTATGCCGGCGCCGCAATCCCATGGTAGCGACAAGGAAAAGCAGTTCCGCGAAAAAGCTGACGAGGCCGCCGCGAGAGTTTGTCATTATCAAGGCGACAGCCATCAGGCCGGCGGCAAAAAGATAAATGAATTTCTTTTCCCGCTCGATCGATCCCGTGAAAACCAGACCTAACGGCAAAGCCAGTGCTAACTCCATGTAGCCAGCAAAGTGGTGGCGATTGATGAATGGACCAAAGGCCTGGCTCTGGGGCATATCGCGTATCCAATAGACCTTTTCAGGACTGGTAAACGACTGGGTCAAACCAAAGATGGCCAGGAAAAATCCAAACACGGTGATCGTCCTGACGAGCAACCTAAGCCGCTTTGGCGTGTCGGTGAAAACCAGCACGGCCGCGAAATACATCAGCAACGCCACCACCTGAACGAGAATGAACCTGGTAGAGTAAGGGTCAAACGAAAGACTGCTAACCAGGGGAATGGAATGACTGCCCACGTCTTCCCGATGTCGCAGCGGAAGAAGTTGAAACACCCCCAGCAGAAACATTCCAAGAAGCGGCAACTGCAAAACATTGCGGCTGATACGAAACAAAGCAAGGCTCCAACTATCAATCAGCCACAAAATGAGAAGTGAAATGCCACCGAGAAAAAAAAGCGCGAGAGCCCAATAGTGAACCGTGCCGTAAGCCAGCGCCGAAAGAATGATTGCGAGACAAACGATCAGGAATGCAAAACGGCTCGCAAGCGTATGCCTGATGCGATAGGTAATGTACCCGGCGGGTTGAATAACCGGCGCTGAAGTTTCCCGCGAAACAAGTGCGCTATTTTCGGGGCTTAAGATTGAAGTCGTCATACCAAACAGTTCCGAAGATCGGGCAAATCGGGCTATCAGGACAGGAATTCCGCAGCATCTTCACCTTAACACCTTCAGTTTTTGCGTCCGTCTTGAAAGAAAGAGCGATACGCTGCCAATTGTTATTACCGCTAGGCGCCGCCGGTGAGCCCGCCAACCATGAGTCGTTGGCGGCATTCGTTATCCCTACCACTGGAGTTTCTGCACTCTCGAGTTTGTCCGTCTTCAAGTAACATTCAAAATCATACTCAGTATTGGGGTTCACCGGGACTAATTGGGAGACATTGATCGTATCGATGTGTGAACGAACCTGGAAGAAGACACGCAAGCTTCGGCTTCCGGTATGGCCTTGGCCGGCATCGATGCCTAATTGCACTTGCGAATTTGACTGTACCTGCCAGCCAAAAGCCGCGCCCGGTCCATGGGCTAAATTGTTTTCAAAGCCACCATCCAGAATCCGACCTGGTTCGGCATAGTAAGCTGGGCCTGGCGCCACCTGATTCCAAATCTCCATTGCCTGATGATAACGTTGGCTGCCGACGAGATGGCCGATGATTGGATCAGCCGCGAAGCGGCTCTCTCGCTTTTCGGTTTCACTCAAACTATTCCAGAGCCGCAGCCCATAATCGTACCGTCCCCGCTCAATCAGGTATTTCGAAAACGCCGCGCGTATCGCGGGTCCGCTCCCAACTGACGCCTTGAGCGACTCAAAGTCCTCTTTATTGATTTGCCAGCCGAGATTGAATAACTGAGGTTGAAATTGACCGTTGGCTTCACTCGCCCGCTGCAACTCCGCAAAGCCTTCCGAATAACGATCGGTGCGCAGCAGCAAGTTTCCCAGATACCATTGTGGGTATGCATACGAAGGCGCAAGCTTTAACGCCGCGCGCAATGCTTCCTCTGCCTTCTCAAACTCACCTGCCTGCTCCAAAGCCTCTCCCAGGTCCATCCACAATCGGTAATCATTTGGCGATAAGCTTACCGCCCTTTCATACTCCGTTATGACGAGCGAAATCTGATCGGGAGGAAGCTCCTTTTGCGCCAGATTGCCCAGTCGCCAGTGAGGCAGCGGATCGTTAGGCGCCAACCCGACGGCCATTTGCGCCGTCTCCAGGCGATGCTCTTCGGGCTGAAAGTATTCTGCGATGGTATTACCAAGATACCAACGAACTACAAACCAGGATGCAAACAACGCGAGCACGACTGTCAGCGTCGTTATCGTTTTCAATGGCGCGCTAGCCTTAAATTGCATCAATTGATCAGGCATAAACTAATGAACAATAATTCGGACGTCGTTCTCTCAATGTTCCGTCAAATCCTCGATCGTAATGCGCATGCGCTTGAGCATGATGTCCTGCGAGCGACAAAAACCCCAAATCTCCCGGAGTCGTTCCTCCGGCATTCTGGAACTGGAAATCAGTACCTCATTAACTTCATGTTGTTTGCAAACTGAATTGAGATCGCCATTGCCACCATAAACTTTAAGCCCATGGATCAACTTACCCTTCTTGGCTGGGTCGTCATCAATAAACCCGACTGGTGAATATTTCAGCGAGCGGTTATTCAGTATTTCTCTTAGTAACAGTTCGCCTCCATCGCCCGCTCCGTAAATCAAAACTCGCCGGCCTTCGCGGGTTCGTGTGACCGGGATCACCTGCCGGAACAAGCGAAAAGCCAGTCTGCTGCCCGCAAGAAACATAAACATCAAGACGCCGTCGAGAATAAATACTGTGCGCGACAAACCTTCGAAGCGAAATGCAAAGAGCACAGCCATCACACTCAAAACCGAGCTAAGGACTACCGCCTTAGCAAAAACAATCAAATCGTCAAGACTGGTGTAGCGCCAAAGACCTCGGTAAACGCCCATCACCAGGAAGGCGGCCATCTTCACGAAGACCAGTACCGGCAGCGTTCGCAGGAAAAGTTTCCAGGCGGCGCTTCCCGAAAGCGCGCCAAACTTCACTGCGTAAGCACTCCAATAAGCCAGAAGAATGAGAACGACATCCAGCAACACCTCAAAGATGCGTCGTTTATATGAGAGATCGATCAGGAAGGCGTGGAGAGAATTCTCGCCGGCCGCCAAAGCTTCTTCGGTTTCGTCGTAAACTTTAACGCCCGCGAGGTAAACGCCCAGTAGCGTCAGCAAGACCGTGAAACCGGCAATCGCCGCCAGACTCACATCGAGCTTTACTTCCTGAACCAACAGTGCGAGCACACCCGAGAGCGCGGCTAAGCCATAGAGCATCCAAACGGCGTGACGCTCCGACATGCCCAGAGCCACAAGCCGATGCGATGTGTGGTCGCGCCCGCCCTGCGATGCCGCACGTCCGGATAGTTTCCTGAGAATGGTTACGAACGTTGTGTCGAAAATGGGTATGAACAAAACCAGGATTGGAACTGCAAGCACCGGCAGCAGGCTCCGCGAGCGGCCACCGGACACATTCACCAAAGCAGCGCTCGCCAGAAAGAATCCGATAAACATCGAACCGCAGTCGCCCATGAAGATGGATGCCGGGTTGGAGTTATAAACCAAAAAGCCCAGCAACGCTCCGGCGAAGGTAAGAAGCATTAGCCCCTCTGTCATTTGGCCAGTTGCAAGGAAGCTGAGCGCCAGAAAACCGGAAGCAATGACCGCAATCCCCGAAGCCAGTCCATCCATGTTGTCGAGCAGGTTTACCGCATTTGTGATCCCGATCAGCCAGAAGATGGTTAGAGCTACGTTCAGAGCCGAGTAACTGGTCCAGGGAAGAGTCAGAGCGTAGTAGATCACAAAGGCTGAGCCCATCACCTGGCCGATGAGTTTCTGGTAAGGCTTGGTATGCAGGAAATCGTCCGCCAGGCCGACCAGGAACAGAAAAGTGCTGGCGCCCATGACGACATCCAGAAATGATCCCGGGAAGTGCCCCGAATTCGGCCGAATGAACACGAGATAACTGACAGCCATCGCCAGCCAGATCGCCACGCCGCCGAACATTGCCGTGGGCTGCTTGTGCCAACGATCAGTCTTCGGCGTAGCGACCATGCCGTAGCGCCGGGCCAGGTAACGCACTAGCGGGGTTAGCACCAACGCCAGGATTGCCGACGCGGCGACAGCCAGAAAATTGAGCGAGCTAAACGGCATATTTAACGCGAGACTGGGAACTAAATAGATGGATAGTGTAAGAGGAAAGCTAATCGATAGCGGAAATCAAATCAAGTCGCTAGCGCTGGCTACGAAGGATTGCGCTCAGCGGAATCCTTGCTTATTGGCATGGAACTGGCTCCGTCAGTCGTCGAGAAAAGCTGGCCGGCCGCGGTGGAAATTGATCACGCTTTGCAGGATGCCCTTGAGAGTCATCTCCGGTTTGAACCCCACGAGCTGGTTGATTTTTGCTGTGTCGGGCACGCGGCGCGGCATGTCTTCGAAACCCTCCTCGTAGGCCTCGTCGTAAGGCACGAAGACGATCTCCGAATCGGAGTCAGTCAACCCTTTGACCTCTTCCGCAAGCTGAAGGATTGAGATTTCTTCAGTCGTGCCGATGTTGAAAACCTGACCTACCGAGTCCGCATGATCCATCAGTTTAATCAACGCGCCGACCACGTCTCCCACATAACCAAAGCAGCGCGTCTGTTTGCCATCGCCATAAACAGTGATCGGACGGCCGGCGAGAGCCTGCTTGACGAAGGTGGGAATGACCATGCCGTAGCGCCCGGTTTGCCGTGGGCCAACCGTATTAAAAAGTCGGACAATAGTTGTCGGTAATTTTTTCTCGCGCCAGTAAGCCAAAGCCAGAAACTCATCAATTGCCTTCGAGCACGCATAGCTCCAGCGACCCTTTGTCGTCGCGCCCATCACAAGGTTGCCGTCTTCGCGAAACGGGATGTCGGCGCTGAGACCATATACTTCTGAAGTTGAAGCTATCAGCACTCGCTTCTGTTTCTTGTTGGCCAGGGCCAGTACAACTTCGGTTCCGTGCACGTTCGTTTCAATCGTTCGCACCGGGCTCTCCACAATTAGCTTTACGCCTACCGCTGCCGCCAGGTGAATCACGATGTCACTCTGGTCGACAAGCTCTGCGGTTATCGGCTGGTTGTGAACAGAATCAATCGTGTAGTGAAATCGTGGATTGCTTTTGAGGTGTTGAATATTATCGATGGTGCCGGTCGATAGATCATCTATCACCAGAACTTCATCGCCGCGGTGCAAATAGGCATCGGCAAGATGTGACCCTATGAAGCCCGCGCCGCCTGTTATGAGTACACGCAAAATATGCGCTCCTTTTTTAGATAGACTTCTTAGAGATCTTGGATCAAGTGCGATGTTTCAGGCTCATTAGCGAACCAGCGGAAGCAAGCCCGCCTTCCCGACCCGGAGATCCCGCTCGTTACCTCACAGGATCCCATCTTGAAGGTCCTTCAATCCAGAGTGTGAACAATCAATTCTGATCAGCTCGTGGTTCGGAAGGTGGGCTTGCCCCCGCTGGTCTGCTTCGCAATACCCTTCCCTTTGAGCAAATCAGCATAGAGGCTCTTGATGTCCGCCAGCAGTCGCTCAGCTGAATAGTGACTAACCACGAATTGTAAACCACGCTCTCCAGTTTCACGACGCAGCCTGGGATCTACTACCAGGCGAGCCAGGCCCGCAGCAAATGCTGAAGCGTCGTCAGGTGGCACGCTAATGCCTCGCGGGCAGATCTTAAAAGGCTCTTTGGGATCCTGCGAATTCGATTCTCCCAACAAATCAATCACTCCGCCCACTGCTGTAGAAATAACCGGACGCGCGTTTGCCATTGCTTCAATTAGTGTCAGCGGCGTTCCTTCGTTCCGCGAAGTCAGGGCTACTATATCCAAAGCAGGATAAACGTTCTCAAGATCGCGGCGAGAGCCTGTAAATATCAAGTCTTCAGTCAGGCCCAGCGAGGCGGTGAGTTGCTCGAGCGTATTTCGCAACGCGCCATCTCCGACCACTATGAAGCGAACACGCGCCCGGGACGAGCGCGCCAGGAACTTTTCCTTGAACAGCGCTGCCGCCCGAATGAAAAGTTCGTGATTTTTGATCTCAGTGAGCCTGCCAACAATCCCCACGAGAATATCGTCCGCTGCCACTCCCAGCTCGTGACGAAATAGTCGCCTACGTTCCTTCCAGTCGGCAAAAACGCTCGTGTCCAAACCGAGCGGAATCACCGAGAACTGTTCAGCGCGCCCAACTCCAAAGTCTTCATTGATCTCCCGACGTTGTTGTTGGCTGACAACAACGATGCGATCGGTTATCAACTTCGCCAGCGTCTTTTCGATCAATATAAACGTGCGCGTTTTCAGCGGACCGTAGTAGCTATGGAAAATATGTCCGTGATAAGTGTGCACAAAGCGGCAAGCTCGCGGACGTCCCAGTAAGACACTTGGAGTTAACCACCGATAGAAAAGTCCTGCCACTCTACCGACTGTGCCGGCTTTTGCAGTATGGGTGTGAACAATGTCAGGACGTTCGCGCCGGAAGAGTTTGTAGAGTTTCCAAATCGTGAGCGTGTCTTTTAGCGAAATCTCGCGGCTCATCTCGGGAACGAGGATAGGCACCACGCCCATCTCCGTCGCGAAGTAACTCATATCATCTTCGCCTGGGGGAACTGTTCCGGCCACGAGTAGCGACTCGCACTCCAGAGTTTGCAGTCCACTCGTGAGCCAAACGACATGCTTAGCCGGCCCACCCACATTAAGGCGAGCGATGACGCGAACAATCTTCATCTTGCTTTGGGAGACGTACAACAGATCTAATTGAGGTTTAGAGTTAGCACGAGTGTCAGATCCACTTCAGCGTTGCCGAGCCACAGCCCCAAAGAAACAAGTTCACTCTAAACAGGTGGCCAGTCGAACGCACTTTCTTCGTAGACCTCAAGCATTGACGCTGACCTCGCTTTCCTGTGGCAACTCCATTTTGTTCGCACTTGTTTCGGCTACGAGATTCGAAGCGCGCAGGAGACTCTCAAACGTGCCGGCATCGGTCCACCATCCTTGCAGCTCCTCCCACGTCATCTCGTTGCGTTTGATGTAAGCGTTATTAACGTCAGTGATTTCCAGCTCACCGCGACCTGACGGCTTCAATGTGCGAATGATGTCAAATACTTCGCCATCGTACATGTAGATTCCGATTACGGCGTATTCCGATTTTGGCGCTGCGGGCTTCTCTTCAATACGCAGTACGCTTTGGCCGCCGAGTTCGGGAACGCCAAAGCGCTCTGGATCGGGCACCTTCTTTAGTATGATCTTGGCCCCCTTAGCTTGCTCTTTATACGCCCGGACCGCGCCGGCGATATTTCCCTCAATGATGTTGTCGCCCAGTACGACGCAAACTGAGTCCCCGGCGGCGAAATGTTCCACCAGCGAGAGCGCCTCTGCGATGCCGCCTTCACCTTCCTGATACGTATAGTTGAGATGTTTGAGCCCAAAGGCTTTTCCGTTTCCCAATAGTTTTAGGAAGTCGCCGGCTGAATTACCGCCAGTGACAATCATTATGTCGATGATTCCCGCGTTCACCAGCGTTTGGATCGGATAGAAGATCATCGGTCGATCATAAACGGGAAGCAGGTGCTTGTTAGTTACCGCGGTCAGTGGCCGCAATCGTGATCCTAAGCCGCCCGCCAAAACTATGCCTTTCACTCTATGCCTCCTGGAATAACTTGGTTTTTGTAATGTTTTGAAGTTTGAGCTTTGAACTTTGTTCTTTGTACTTTGGTCTTTGAGGGATTTGCTTACCAGCCCGCCACCCGATCAAGGCAATCAAAGCACAAAGTACTCTCAATCAATAAACCTTTGGAACCACAGCTCCAGCATTAGCAACGTCCACAGCTGATGGGAATAGTCTCGGTCGCCACGCGTGTGCAGCTCAACCAGTCGTTTGACTGCTTCCGGTTTGAAAAGTCCGCGCTTGAGTGCCGCTTCCGCGAGTAATGTTTCGCGGAGAAACGGTTGGAGCTTGCCACGAAACCAATGGCCAATCGGCACGCCAAAACCCATCTTGCGGCGATCCAGGTTTTCTGCCGGCAATAGCTTCTTTAGCATTCGCTTTAACAAATACTTCGTGGTGAGTCCATGCAACTTGAATTTTTCCGGCAGGCTCGCAGCAAATTCCATAACGTGATGATCGAGAAATGGCGAGCGCGCTTCAAGCGATACGGCCATCGTAGCAATGTCCACTTTGACGAGTAGATCATTGGGCAGGTAGGTCATGATATCTGTCAGCAATGCTGCATCAACGATGCCGGATCCGTTTGCGCGCGCAAACCAGGGATCGAGCATGTTTGCAGCGGATACCTGCTGGGTTTGCCGACTGAAATCCTCAGAATACAAATCCTGCTTGGCCGCCGAGTCGAAGACGCTCACCCAACGCAGATAGCGTTCGACCTTTGGCAACGATGCCGCCTGAATAAAACGCTTCACATCTCTTACGCGGCCGCGTTTTGTTTCTGATGACGGTATTAAATCTATCGCCTGGCGTACCACCGTGTCTCTAAGCACTGCTGGTATGCGGTGGTATCGCTCAGCCAGCCGCATCGCGGCGTAGCGCTCGTAACCCGCGAAGGATTCGTCGCCGCCGTCGCCGTTCAAGGCCACGGTTACATGCTTGCGAGTTTCGCGGGCGACATAATAGGTTGGAATCGCCGAGGAATCTGCGTAAGGTTCGCCGTAGTGCTCAACCAGAATCGGCAAGACTTCAAGAGCATCCGGGCGAACTATGAACTCGTGATGATCAGCGCCCACGTGTTCTGCCACCCGACGCGCATGATGCAGCTCGCTGAAATCCTGTTCCTCAAATCCGATCGAAAACGTCTTTACCGGTTCGCTTGATACCTCACTCATCAACGCCACGACTGCGCTCGAGTCGATGCCGCCGGAGAGAAACGCGCCTAGCGGCACTTCCGACATCAGGCGAACCTTAACCGCGTCGCGAAGGATCTCGATCGCGCGCTCGCCCGCCTCTTCTTCGCTGATATCAACTTTTTTCGAGAAGTCGGGCTGCCAGTAACGTTCGATCTTTATTTCACCCTTGCTGTAGCGAAGGCTGTGTCCCGGTTCCAACTTTCTGATGGCCCGGTATGCCGTCAGAGGCGCGGGCACACACATAAAAGATAGATAGTGGTGCAGCGCCTCCGCGTCGATCTCTTTGCCAATATCGGGATGTTGCAATAAGGCGCTGAATTCCGAGCCGAAGATGAACTGGCCATTCACTTGCGCATAAAGCACCGGTTTTTTCCCGACCCGATCGCGCGCCAGAAAAAGCTCCTGGGTGCGCTCATCCCAAATCGCGAAGGCAAACATTCCGCGCAGATGTTTGGGACAATTCGCGCCGTAACGATCGTAGGCATGAATGATCGCCTCAGTGTCGCTGTCTGTATAAAACGAGTGGCCGAGCTTTTCGAGCCGCTCCCGCAGTTCACGGTAGTTGTAGATCTCGCCGTTGAAAACTATCCAGGCGGTACGGTCCTGGTTGTGAATAGGCTGCTGCCCACTTTTGAGGTCGATGATCGCGAGGCGCCGCATGCCAAGGCCGACTGGCCCGTTTAGGTAAAAGCCATCGTCGTCTGGTCCACGATGGCGGATGGCGGCGCACATGCGCGC
>DASWDX010000231.1:0-4812 GCA_036395055.1 Pyrinomonadaceae bacterium
GCAGCTCGGACCGCCCAGTTCCTGGACTACGATAATGACGGCTTGCTCGATTGCGTGATGCTCACGGAGAAAGGTGTGCGCGTGTGGCGCAACATCGGATCGGGCTGGGTGGACACAAGCGATCGTGCCGTGGCGCGTGAGTTCGCAGTCGGAACGGCAGGACTCGCCGCCGGACATCTCTTTGCCGCAGGTGACATCGATAATGATGGCGATACGGACATCCTTGCCGGCTCGTCCTCGGGCAGCTTGCGCCTCGGACGCAACGACGGTGGAAACGCCAACCACTCGCTGCACGTTAACCTGACCGGCAAGGTCAGTAATCGCAGCGGTGTCGGCGCGAAAGTCGAAGCTCGCTCGGGAAGTCTGGTGCAGAAATTCGAGACTTCATCCGCCAGCCCCGCGGTTGCGCCTGCCGACGTCGTTTTCGGGCTTGGCAAACGCCTCACTGCAGACGCCGTGCGCGTGCTATGGCCTGCGGGAATCGTTCAGGCCGAGACCGAGATCGCCAAACCGGCTAACGCAACTGATCCAAAAAAGGCGGCTTCCTTCGTCACCCTGTCCGTCACCGAGCTTGATCGTAAACCTTCATCGTGTCCATATCTTTATGCATGGAACGGCAATCGGTTTGAGTTCATCACAGATTTCATGGGCGGCGGCGAGATGGGTTATTTAGAGGAACCGGGACGCCATAACATACCTGATCCGGATGAGTACGTGCGCATTCGCGGGGATCAGTTAAAAGAGCGCAACGGCCAGTACGAATTGCGCGTCACGAACGAATTGGAAGAGGCGCTGTTTGCCGACCGGTTCCAACTGATCGCCATAGCGCATCCGCAAGATCTTGACGTCTATCCCAATGAAGGCATGACCGATCCGCCTCGTCCGTTTAAGCTTTACACAACGCGTGGCGCGCATCCGCCAATCGCTGCAGTGGACGATCACGGCAACGATGTGCTCGCACGGATCTCACATATGGATCGGCAGTATCCTGATGATTTCCGTCGTGATCGGATTCGGGGCTATGCTGATGAACATACGTTGACTATGAACCTGGATGACGGCGTTCAGGCGAAAACACGCACTTTGTTACTGTTGACCGGGTGGACTGATTATGCGTGGTCGAGCGACAACGTCGCGGCATCACAGGGTGGCAGGACAATGACTCTTCCATCGTTGCAGGTGAAGGATGCAAGAGGAGCTTGGCGCACTGTTATCAAAGACATCGGTATCCCGGTCGGCCGCCCGCAAACCGTTACCGTAGATCTCACTGGCAAGTTTCTCAGCAAAAGCCGGGAGATTCGCATTGTCACGAACATGCGCATTCTTTGGGACCAGATTCTGGTCGATACTTCGGCCGCTGGTTTCCGGGTTCGGATGTCGCGACTCGATCCAACTGTAGCCACCCTGCGTTGGCGCGGCTACTCGCGCGAAGGCTCAAGCGATAGCCGCGAACCTTTTGGCTACGATTACGAATCGGTGTCCTTCGCTTCGCCCTGGAAGGTGATGCCGGGACGTTACACACGAGCGGGTGACGTACGCGAGTTGCTGCTCAAATCGGACGATATGTTCGTCATTTCACGACCCGGCGATGAAATCAGCTTGTCGTTTGACGCCCGCAAGCTGCCGCCGTTACCCGCCGGCTGGACTCGCACTTTCCTGCTGTACGCTGACGGATTTAGCAAAGAGATGGACATCAATTCCGCGAGTCCCGATCAACTGTTGCCGCTACCCTTCCATGGAATGAGTAAGTATCCGTATGCGGAGCCTGAAGCCTATCCTATGACCGCCGCGCGGCGCGCTTACATCGATCGATACAACACACGGATGGTCAAAGCAGAGGTCCCTTCGATTGATACCGTTCTGAATAATAGCTCAGTTTTCACGAACACATCGCAACGCTGAAACCACCGCCATTTTGCGCAACAACGGAAAGAGTCATGGAACACATTCGATATTCAGTAGCGGCTTGTCAGACCGACTTACCGAATCCAGTTGATCGTCGCGCAATGCGCGCAAACACCGACCGGATGTTGTCGATGATCGACTCGGCGGTGGCAGGCAGTGCTCCGTTCCTACCGGTTCGCCTCGTTGTCTTTCCGGAATTCGCACATGCCGCGCCTGTATTTCCCAGCGCTGCGGAGTTAATCGAAAAGCTTGCCGTAGAAATCCCCAACGAGCACACTGAACGACTTTGGCAGAAGGGCCGCGAATATGAGATCTACATACAGAGCGGCTCGATGTTGGAAGTTGACACAAGGTGGCCGGGAGTAGTTTTCAATACGACGTGCCTTATTGGACCAGAGGGAATCCTGTACAAGTATCGAAAGGTTAACACGTGGATTCCCTACGAAGTTCACGCGAGTCCTCATGATCTGGACGGCTATGACGATCCTTTGTTTCCCGTCGCTGATACGCCAATTGGCCGCATTGGTTGCGCCATCTGTTACGACTGGCTATTCCCTGAAGCAATCCGTCAATTAGCCGCCAACGGAGCAGAGGTGCTGGTGCGCGTTTCCGCTTACATGGACCCCTGGGGCGCAACCGAACCGATGGACTGGTGGACCATTGTGAATCGTTGCCGCGCCCTAGAGAACACTGCCTACGTAGTTGCGGCCAATCAGGGTGCGAGTCTGAAACATTATCCACCTTACTCCTGGCCGGGAGGCAGTCAGGTGATCGATTACGATGGGCGCATTCTGGCGCAGGCCAGTCCCGGACCAGGCGAAAGGATTGTTGTCGCCCCAGTGGATATTTCCGCGCTGCGACACGAGCGCGCAATCCGTCGCGGCCATCACATGCTCGCGCACCTGCGTACGGAGGCTTACCCTGTCTATGCCGCACATCGTTATCCACCTATGACGACTGACGCCTCAGAAAAGCCAGGAATCTCTTACGAAGAAAACAATCGCTTGATTGATGAGTCAAAGCAGCAGATGGGAGCTGATTTCATTTGCAAGTAAGCAAACAAAACTTTCAGTCCAGAATCTACCTGGTAGTCTCAGTGTTATTGCTGATGTTGGTTCTTCCTTACGGCAGAGTCGGCACGACGGCAATGATGATCCGACGCACTGATAGCGAGTTACCTGGTTATCAATACCCCTTTCAAAATCCGGAGCTTCCCATTAGCGAGCGAGTCGCGAATATCCTTTCGCTGATGACGCTCGATGAAAAGATTACGTGTTTGGGAACGAACCCGAGTGTGCCGCGCCTGGGAATCAAAGGTAGCGGGCATGTGGAGGGGATCCATGGTCTAACGCAAGGCGGACCCGGAAAATGGGGACGCCCGGCGACGATTCCGACCACGACGTTTCCGCAAGGCATCGGCCTTGGCGAAACGTGGGACCCCGATATTCTGCGGCAAGTGGGAGCGATTGAAGGTTACGAAGCGCGGTACGTCTTTCAGAGTAGCAAATACCATCAGGGCGGAATCGTAATTCGGTCGCCTAATGCTGATCTGGGTCGCGATCCGCGTTGGGGCAGAACTGAAGAATGCTACGGAGAAGATGCCTATTTCAATGGCACGATGGTTGTCGCTTTTGTGAAGGGGCTGCAGGGCGACGACAAGCGATACTGGCAAGCGGCTGCACTCATGAAGCACTTCCTCGCTAACAGCAATGAGAATGACCGCGATAAAACGTCCTCTGATTTTGACGAGAGACTCTTTAGGGAGTACTACTCGCTTCCGTTCCGCATGGGCGTAATGGAAGGCGGATCGAGAGCCTTCATGGCCTCCTATAACGCCATGAACGGCGTACCGATGACCGTTAATCCGATTTTGGAAAATGTGACCCGCAAAGAATGGGGCCAGGATGGCATCATCTGTACCGATGCCGGCGCAATGCGCAATCTTGTCACTTCCCACAAGTACTCTCCTGACTTTGATCACGCCGCCGCCTCGTCTGTGAAAGCCGGCATCGGCCAGTTCCTGGACAAGTACCCCGATGCCGTGCGTGGTGCGTTGAAAAGAGGCCTCCTCACAGAAACCGAAATCGACGAAGCACTCGGAGGGAACTTCCGTGTGATGATTAAGCTCGGGTTACTTGATCCGCCCTCGATGGTTACCTACTCAACTATCGGCGGCGAGCCTGAAGATCCGTGGCTGACTGAAAAGCACAAAGCCGTCGCTCGTCTGGCAACTCAAGAGTCTATAGTCCTCTTGAAGAACCCGAAAAACCTCTTGCCTCTGGATAAGCGGGCGGTCAAGTCAATCGCTGTGATTGGCCCGCGCGCAAACGAAGTCCTGCTGGATTGGTACAGCGGCACCCCTCCTTACAGAGTTACGCCGCTTGAAGGAATAAAGGACAGTGCCGGTCCAGGCGTGAACGTCGGCTTCGCAGCGAACAATGATGATGACGCCGCGGTAAAACTCGCCCGGACATCTGATGTGGCAATTGTCTGCGTCGGGAACCATCCCAACGGCGGGTTCGACAACGTCTGGGGCAAAGTCTCAACGCCGAGCGAAGGACGTGAGGCCGTCGACAGACAATCGCTCACGCTCGAACAGGAAGAACTGGTCAGGCAAGTCTATCAGGCTAATCCCAGAACCATCGTTGTGCTCATTTCAAGTTTTCCATATGCGATTAACTGGACTCAGGATAATGTACCGGCCATTCTCCACATGGCCCTCAACAGCCAGGAAGAAGGTCGCGCGCTGGCCGATGTGATATTTGGCGATTACAACCCGGCAGGACGACTGGTGCAGACCTGGCCCAGGTCACTGGATCAGCTGCCGCCGATGATGGACTACGACATTCGTCACGGCAGAACTTACATGTACTTCAAAGGTGAACCTTTATACCCCTTCGGCTACGG
>DASWDX010000232.1:0-6988 GCA_036395055.1 Pyrinomonadaceae bacterium
GACAGAATTTGCGTCAGGCCTGCCGGTTGATTTTCCAGAGGAAAGGTCCTGGCGAGCATAGGCGCCGCCAGGGCCGCCGATAGAAAACTGCGGCGAGAACAATGCCTTTGTTCGTACTCGTAGTTCCTGGTCATTCAGTTCTGATTCGACCTGAATCCTGGTCGACCAGCGGGGGCAAGCCTTCCCTACTCTGAGCTAATCATAGAAGTTGAGTTTCAATTCCTGATTGAAAGGCTTTCAAGCCAGAATGAACCAAACTGGTCAAAGGATCTCTCAGGTCAGGAAGGGCGGCTTGCCCCCGCTGCTCCGCCTCCGCGCTATGTCCGACTATCGCTCTCGTTCAATTAGAATGTGTTCAGGTTTGTCACTCATCACTTTTCAGCTCAGGCTCAATCTTGAAAGTACTCGCCTCCCAATCGACCGTAACCCTGGTCCCATCTGCAAAGGTTGTTCGCTCCTTGCGGTAGTTTCGGTCGAGAAATTCATGGTTAGTCATTTCAAGCAAGGCAACTCTACGATTCAGAGAAGCCATGGCGTGGATTAACGCCAAAGCTTTCTCATCAACCGCACCTGGCAGAACTGGAAGTTCCGGCACTCCGCCATTCAGCAGACCTAACAACAAGCTCTTCTGATCCCGTGAATTATAGGAGGCTAATACCGCATCGTGATAAACGAGGCTGTAGAGCGGCAGCAGAACCGCCTTGCTTCCCCCGCCTGATTGATTGATGGTGTCGACATAAGGAATCACCCAGTCACTTCCTGCTTCAGTCGCTACAATCCCTAGATTCTGACGCGACCAATTCAACATCGCTGCCTCCGAGCGCATTGCATCGGTGTGCGTTGTCGGGTGCTCTGGGTTGAAATCTTCATCCGGCGGCACGTAGCCGATTACGTCAATGTAAATCCCCTGTGGGCTGACGCCGTGCTCAAAAAACAAGCGATAGTTCTTCAAGAGGTGACCGAGTTGAAAGTGCGCATTCAAATAGGCTTGCTTGCCTCCATCCCAATGGCGCATGAAAGGAATCCTGCCTTCCTTCGAGTCGCCGAAGCGCGAGCCGGGAAATTGGTGGGGTGGTAACGAGCTGTCTTCCTCGTGAACAGCAAACTGGCGATCAAAAGAAGGAGCATCAAGGTAATAGTCGCGATACTGGTCGTGAAAAATTACGGGATAACCAAGCTCCCGGCAGGTGTCCACCAATCTCTTCATACCTTCCCAGCCTCCGGCTTGCTCGGGCGGTGGCAGTGAGTCTGGATGCTGACGATCGTAACCAAGGTGAGGCCAGCCGGAAACAAAGACCAATACACGTTCGTTTCCTCTGGCCTTGAGATCGCGAAGTTGACGCGCACGATCATCAAAAGTAGTTAGGCTGTAGTTCTTCGACGTATCGTTTGTATCGTAGCGGTCGCTATCCGGCTTCAGGTTGCGCAAAATGCTGACGCGCGTTTGCGGAGTTCCAATGAGATCATTTACGGCGGGAGTACGTGCAATCTTTTCTCTGAGCGAGACAAACAAACCTGACTCCCGCACATAGCGGCGGTAACGTTTAGCCAGGTCAACGTAGTTACCCTTCTCAAAAAAAACCAGACGCGCTGTGCGTGGGTAGCCAAAGCGTCCCAGTTGAGCCCGCCAGCGAGGTCCAATAACGGTTGGCCCGCCGGCCGGATGTCTGAATTGGTAAGCGGCGTCATCGGGTGTCTCAACAATAACCATCACTGCCGACTTGCCTTTTTGAAAGCCCCACCACGACATTGACCACGATTCGATGACGTGGCTTTGCAGCACGCTGTGATCGGTGACGGCAATTTTGCCAGCGGCCGTGATGCTGCGTATCGGGTAATACTCTTTGGGCCAGCTGCGTGGCAGCAGTGTTCCCCGGCCGTTGCTAAGCAGCGTATAGTCGACATCACCCGATTCGAGCGCGGTGGGCCAATCCAATTGTCGCAGGACGCATTCGCCTTCTTTGGCAGCTATATCAAAAACCAGGTCTTCGTCCTGGCCCTCAAGCGCGACGGTTAGAAACAGCGCGAGATCCAAATCTCGGCCTTTGTGTTGTAGACCGTTCAGACTGATCTTGATGCCTGTTCTGAAGCCAGTCTGGTACGGTTCAGTAGAAATCCTTCGAGCGTCAGCCAGACGCAGTTGAAACTCCTGGCCTTTTGATTTGACGAGCGCATCTTCGGTAGTCGAGGGCATCATTACCCAGCGCGCGGATCCAGCAGCAACCTTCAACGCAAGATTCGATTCGCTTAGCGTGACCGAGTTTTTCCTGCCAGCAATAATCCATTTGCCCGCCGAGTGTGAGACATTGACAGATGGTGCGCCCCACTGCGCACTTGACGTCTGTCGAGCCTTCTGCGGCGTCTGTTGAGCCTGGCTGAGCGACGAAATGAGCACGCAGAGCGCAAGGACGAAGAGAACACCGCTCGTGCGAGTGAGCGTCAATGCAGGTGGAATCTGGCAGCGCTCACAGCTCATCTTTGTGCCTGCTTTGCCTCAATCGGTGTTGGAAAAAGCAGCCGCTGGCGGTCCGTCGGTTTCAGATTGGGAACTCTCGCCGCGAGTGCTTGATACTGCGGCTCCTTATATTTAGTCGCAGCCCGGCGCAGTAAGGGAAACAACATTTGCGGAGGCCATTCACCGAGTTGTTGGTAAGTCCACTTCTGCTCGCCGAAGGCGAACGGCACCAGATAGTCAAGAGCGGCGCGAATGCTGCGCCCGTCGCTTGTTTTGTAGTTCCATAGATCAATGCCCACGTTTTCACCCAGTTTCGCGAGCAGCATTAACCCGTCAAGATTACCGACGCTGTAACTCCAGGCTTTGGTGCGCGCGAGCTCCAGCGGTTGGCGGCCATCGGGTTCAATCTGTGCGGCAATACGCTTCTGCCGAGCGGTTTGGAGAGTGTCTCGGGCCAACTCTTTCCTGCCAAGAAATAAGGCGAACGAAGCCACCTGCACGTCGTAATATGTGCCGTGATTGTTTCGGGCTGCGCTTTCGGCACGCCCATTCTTGCTCTCAAGCATCCAGTCGAGAAATTTCGTGAACCATTCGCGTAAACCCTGCTGATCTTTCCTGGTTAACGCTTTCGATTCGGCCAATAGACCTACAGCATCGACAACGCGCGTCAATCCGCGTGTTTCGATCAGCCCGATACCGCGCCCGGTATTCACACCGGGGATGAATTGAGCAAACTGCAAGTGTGGATTCATGCTCGTTGCGGGATCGAGAAAAAACGCGCGCAGCAACTGTACGGCTTTGGCTGCGTAGGCATCATTGCTCTTGTAGTAGTAAGCGAGGGCCAAGGTCTCCACAGCGTTGACCATCTGATCCAAACTGCGATGGTCGGTAATCTTGTTGATCTCAGGATTGCGCTCGCCGTCGCGCCGGATATAGGGAAGACCATTAGGCTTACTGGAGTCAGGCCAGAAATAAGGCGCCTGACTCATGTAGTCATGCTTGTCGCCGCTGGGTGGAACCGGATCCTTGGTAACAACTGAGAAGGGACCGATCGTGAGCGCCTCTTGCGCCTCCCGATCCAGTTTGGCGATGGCTTGAATTAGCGACTTATCCCCGCCGCGAATGCGCTGCTTATTTACTTCCAATTGCTTTGCATCGAGCAGAAACACGCGGGGTGTGCGCTCGTTACCATTCCGAGCCAGAGGCGCCTGCGATACAGAAGCATCTGTTAACGCCAGCATTGCTCCGGCCAAAACTGCGATCATCAATAGTCGTTTGCACAACTCAACTAACGTTGCTAATTTCATTCCGTGCTAACTCGGGGTGCTGTTTCGTTTCGCCGCATTCGTCAGCCATTCAATGCGGTGTGCCCTTCAGCAATATGGCGGTGATAGAGGAAGCCATCACCGCCACCTTGCGTAAGAACGTTCCTGGTTTTCCTCTTGACCGGACCTAAAACACGAACCTTAACCCAAACTGCAACTGCCTCGGATTAGTGCCTTGCGCAAGCCCCGTAATTCTTCCCACATTAGGAGCTATTGCCGTTGCATTGGAATTAATCGTAAGGTTCGCGTTTGCCGGCGCGTCCCAATTTATGATGTTGAATACGTTGAATGCCTCGATGCGCAACTGCGCTTTGAATCGCTCGTTTATCGCGATGCTCTTGAACATCGAGAGATCCATCGTATAAACCGCCGGGCCGCGGAAAGCGTTTCGGGGAAGATTTCCGAAGGCACCGGATGGAATTCCGAAAGCGCACGGGTTGAACCAGCTTGCTATTGTGCGCACCTGATCGGCCGCGCGTCCGCCCTGTGAAATCGTCTTCTGACAATTCGGGTCAGGATTCGCGGATACCGGTCCCGCTTTGAACGGATCGGCAATCAGATTGGGCCGCAGATAGTTGTTTGGAGCACTGGATCCACTCCCGCGCAGGTTTGCCAGATCACCGGTCACTATCAGATTGAAAGGTGCTCCAGTGCGCGCCTGGGCGATAAAGTTCGTTTGCCAGTCGCCAAGAATCCATGATGCCGGTCCGTTTCTGAACCACTTCTTTCCCTTCCCAAATGGAAGTTCATAAACCGTGGCCCACGAAAGAAAGTGCGTAATGTCGTAGGACGAAACACCCCAGACCGTGCTCTGATCCCAGAAGTTCTGAATTGTCGAACTTCCGCCAGGGCCGTTCTCAACGTTGAAATAGCCGCTTCCCGTATCCCTGGATCTGCCCCAGGTATAGGACACGAGCGTGCTCAAGCCACTGGTGAACCGGCGTTGGAATTTTGTTTCCAGAGCTTTGTAATTCGCCTTGCCGATGGCCAAAGTGTAATTGACGCCGGCACCAACCCATGGCACGGCTCGAGCCGCATCGACTGTTGCGGCAGGAGTTCCATTCGGAAATGCCTGACGAGCCGCATTAGCCAGGCCAGAATACGGCAGGCGACGGCTCACGCTACCCACATACGCCACGGAGATCATGGTGGACTTTGTCAATTCACGTTGAAACTCGACATGCCATTGGTGTGAATAGGGATCCTTGTATCTCGGATCATCGTTGAAGCCACCTACCGTCCACGGACTCGCCGTCGGCAGAGGGGTCGCGAATCCCTGGGCTTGAAGTTGAACGATGTTGAAGAAGGTCCCATTGGCAAAGTTGGCATTGGTGTTAGCGGTTCCGGCAAAGGCAGTTGCGTCCGGCCACACCGCAGCTTCAAGATCGTTTTGAGCATACTGGCTGCGAGCCGGAAGCGGATCGAAATAGAGCCCATATCCGGCGCGAATTACGTTCTTCGAATTGAGCGACCAGGCGATGCCGATGCGCGGTCCAAGATTGTCTTTAATCGGAGGCGGTGCAAAAAACTTAGCGCCTGCCAGAACCACGTTGTTGAAATGGGGATCCGAGAGAAACGAATCAGGAATGCAGGGAGCCGCCTTGGCCACGCTGCAAAGCGGAGGCAACGTGTCTGCTCCAATTATCCACCGTTGATTCAAAAGGTCGAATGAGTTCCACAGCCGTCCGTCGAGTGTCTTCGGCTGGGTCAGGTAGTCATAACGAAGACCCAGGGTCAGCACCACGTTGCGGCCCACTCTCCATTCGTCCTGTCCGTAAGCGGCCCATGAAGAATACTTGAACTGGACCGGTCCCCCATGCAGACTTGGCAGTTGCGCATCGAAGCTGGCGGGAAAGCCTAGCAAAGCGGAGGCGAGCGATAGTCCGGTTGTGTTCGAGGCCGCCGCCGGGTTACGCGTTTGTTCGTCGCTGAAGCTATACCGCTGGAACGTATTTAGCTGGATGCGTTTGGCTTTGATATACCAGCCGCCAAATTTAAGATTGTGATTGCCCCTGAGCCAGGTCAGATTAGGCGTAACACTCCAGTTTGGATTCTCACGCAGCGCCGCGCCGCGCACGCCAAAATCATTGTTGCTGCCCGCAGTCCACTCATTTGTGTCAAGCCTGACAAGGAGACCACCGTACTTATCAATGTCACGAAAACCAAACTGCGTCAGCGGCTCGATTCCGGCTGCGTGCTGATTTTGCTGCCCTGAATCAACGCCGGGCCGGCCCGCATAGCCCGCACGCACGTCGAGGATCAGCGACGGGCTGAAGCTATGTGTCCAGGCGCCACCATAGTTGCGGCCCTTTCCGCTGCCGCCCGTAGATCCTTCCGTACCGATCGGATTATCAACCGATACATTCTGTTGGGTGAAGCGAAAGAAAACGCTATCGCGGTCACTGAAAGTATGATCCACGCGTATTTGAAAGCCGTTGGAGTTGTTAGTCGTAGGACGGCCCTGGGCAAAATTTTGCGTCGCATTTCCCCCGGCAGAAAGATTCGGTATGGCCGAATACTGTTGGAAGAACTGCTGCATGGGTTTGAATATGAGCGCGGCAGGCAGTTTGTTACAGACACTGCCGACCGATTGATCCTGGCGATTTTGCGCATTCACCGGCAGTGGATTTCCTCCTGAATCACACCGGAACGGATCGCGCACCAACGCAGTGCCAACTTGCCTCGTAGAGTAAGGATTGAAGATCTGATTCGAGCGAACCTTGTAGTTGGAAAAGTCTCCATTGATTTCGGCTGCTGTCGGCACATACGACAGTCCCAAGGTGGGTTGGCTGTAACGCCAGCCGTCGTATCCGAATGAAAAGAAAGTGCGGTTTTTGATCACGGGCCCGGTAACGATTGCGCCAAACTGGTTCTGCCGAAATGGCAGCGGCTTTTTTGGAACACCTTGTCCGGGCGCGCATCTGGCGGTCGTACAGACGTCGAAAGAATTGCGCGCGTCGAAGGCATCATTACGCAAGTACTCGAAGGCCGAGCCGTGAAAGCTATTCCCTCCGGACTTCGAGACCATGTTCATTACTCCGCCCATCGCGCCGCCAAACTCAGCCTTCGCGTCGTGGCCGACAACCTTAAACTCCTGAATCAGATCGATGTTCGGAATCACTATGTAAGTCGGCCCACGAACGTTGGTGTTGATGATGCCATCAAAGAAATAAAGCTTCGAACGGTTTTCCTGCCCATGAAAAGAAGG
>DASWDX010000233.1:0-5205 GCA_036395055.1 Pyrinomonadaceae bacterium
GATAAGGAATTGAAGGGCAGCAAGAAAGATTACACCGGCTATCATAGTTATGGCGCGCTCTTCTCGATCGCCGAATCCCCACTTGACAGCAAAGTCCTATGGACGGGCGCGGACGATGGGCCGATCTACGTCACTCGCAACGGCGGCGTTTCCTGGACCAACGTGACGGAAAACTTTCCGGCGGGTGCTCCAACTTATGCAGTGGTTGGTGAAATTGAGGCGTCACATTTCGACAAGGGCACTGCCTACGTCGCCTACGACGCTCACACGCGCGAAGACCACAAGCCTTATCTTTACTCAACAAACAATTACGGGAAGACCTGGAGCGACATCACGGGCGATCTGCCACACGGTGGATCGAGTTATGTGATCCGCGAAGATCCGATTAACCCAAATCTGTTGTTTGTGGGCACGGAGTTTGGAGTTTACCTGACGATTGATCGAGGGCGGCATTGGGCGCAGTTAAAAAACAATCTACCGACGGTGGGAGTGCGCGCGATGGCGATTCAGGCAAGAGATCATGATCTTGTCGTGGGAACATTTGGCCGCGCCATCTGGATTACAGACATCGCGCCCTTTGAACAGATGAGCGCGCGAGTACTCGAGCAACCTGCGCATCTCTTCGAGGTAAAGCCGGGTACTCTCTTCAAGACTCGTTACACCTATGGGGCGACGATTGAGGAATTGAATGGCGACATGTTTTTCCGCGCGGATAATCCTCCCTACGGAACGACCATCACTTACTATCTGCGCGAAAACGCGGGCCAGGACGTGACCTTAACTATCAAGGACAAGAGCGGCAAGACGGTTCGCTTAGTCAACGGGCCGGGAACGGCGGGCCTGCACCGGATTGTTTGGGACCTTAAACGGGCAGAAAAGGTGACCGACGAAGAAGCGAAGCGAGCTGGTGTTGAAACGCTTTCGGAGCGCGCTGCGCTGGCTTGGGTTGCGTCCGGAGAGTACACCGTTACCTTACAGGCGGGAGGCGGATCTCAAAAGACTGAAATAATTGTTCGGAAGGAGCAACAGGGAGTGAAGCGCGTGGAGGTCAGGAAGTAATTGCCAGCCTCAAAAAAGACTCTGGGCGCCGACCTCCCCCAAGACCGGCGCCCTTGCCTTTATCTCAGTTCTCCCATGGAGAATTAACGATGCGGGATATTAAGCCGGGCCAATCGAGCGATGGTTGCAGTAATCTTGCAATCACTTCACGACGCCGTAACAAAACTGTCCGCAAACCTTCGCCACCTGGCATTCGTATGAGGTGGTCTGCCGGTTCCGTAGAAAGCAAACTTAGCTCTAAAGTTCCAAAAGAAGCAGGTTAATTGGAGAATATTCTTTATGTCGCAATCAACTATCGCGCCCTATGGTTCATGGAAATCGCCCATAACCTCCGACTCGATCGTTGCCAGTGCCATAGGGCTTTCACAGCCGTTGATTGATGGCCGCGAGATCTACTGGGTGGAAATGCGTCCGACCGAAGGTGGCCGAAGCGTGATTGTGAAACGGGAGCCTGGAATCCTTAGCGATGTGACTCCGCCACCCTTTAACGCCCGAACTCGTGTTCATGAGTACGGCGGGGGCGATTACACAGTGCGCGATGGCGTAGTTTACTTTTCAAACTTTTCCGATCAACGACTGTATGTGTCACGAGGGGAGGCGGCGCCAAAGGCAATTACGCCCGTCGCCGATCTACGCTATGCCGACCCTGTGATTGATAAAACGCGCGGGCGTTTGATTTGTGTTCGGGAAGATCACACCGTCGCACACCGGGAAGCGGTGAACACACTGGTGGCTATCAACCTGGAGGGCAAACTCGAGGACGGCGAAAATCCAGGTGAGGTGTTGGTATCTGGAAACGACTTCTATTCGTCGCCGCGTGTAAGCCCGGATGGCTCCAGGCTGGCATGGCTTACCTGGAAGCATCCCAATATGCCCTGGGATGGCTCCGAACTTTGGATCGGCAGATTCGGTGCTGATGGTTTATTGGCAATCAGCGAGCTCGTTGCCGGTGCCACTGATGTATCGATATTCCAGCCCGAATGGTCGCCCGATGGCACGCTCTACTTTGTTTCTGACCGCAGCGGTTGGTGGAATCTTCACCGGCTGACTGCAAACGGGAATATTGAACCGCTGTGCGAACTGGAAGCCGAGTTTGGCATGCCACAATGGGGATTTGGTATGTCAACTTTTGCCTTCGAATCGGCAGACAGAATCGTTTGTACATACATCCAGAGCGGCATCTCCCGACTTGCGCTACTCGACACACGAACGAAGAAATTTGAACCAATTGATTCTCCGTACACCGACATAAGGTTTGTCCGAGCGTGTCCGGGCTACGCAGTGATGCGCGCCGGTTCGCCCATTGAAGCGGCATCGATTGTACGACTTGATTTGGAAATGAGGACGTTCGAGGTCCTGCGCCGTTCCAGCAACCTCGAGATTGATGAAGCATATCTCTCAACGCCGCGCGCTGTAGAGTTTCCCACCGAAGAGGGATTGACAGCCTACGGATTTTTTTACCCGCCAGAAAATCCCGATTACCGCGCACCTGCCGGCGAGCGACCGCCGCTGCTGGTCGAGAGTCACGGCGGACCGACGGCCGTGGCGACCAGCGCATTAAGTCTTGCTATCCAGTACTGGACGAGCCGTGGCATAGCGGTGCTGCATGTCAACTATGGCGGGAGCACCGGGTTTGGTCGCGCTTACCGCGAGAGACTAAAGGACAAGTGGGGCATCGTTGATGTTAACGACTGTGCCAATGGCGCGCGCTATTTGGTTGAGCAGGCGCAAGTCGATGGAGATCGCTTGATGATCACCGGCGGCAGCGCGGGTGGCTACACCACTCTTTGTGCGCTGACGTTTCGCGACACATTCAATGCCGGTGCGAGCCACTACGGTGTCAGCAACATCGAAGCTCTCGCAAAAGAGACTCACAAATTTGAGTCGCGGTATCTGGATGGACTCATAGGGTCTTATCCTGAGAAGCGAGACGCTTACATCGAACGCTCGCCCATCAACTTTACGGAGCGGTTGTCGTGTCCAGTAATCTTTTTTCAGGGACTGGAGGACAAGGTAGTGCCGCCAAACCAGGCGCAGACTATGGTCGATGCCTTGCGAGCAAAGGGGATTCCCGTTGCTTACCTCCCTTTCGAAGGCGAGCAGCACGGCTTTCGCCAGGCGAAGAACATAAAACGCGCGCTTGATGGCGAGCTCTACTTCTATTCGCGTGTATTGGGATTTGAACTCGCGGAGCCGGTCGAACCGGTCGAAATAGATAATTTATAGAAGACGAAGGCCTTTTAAAGTCCCTGAAAATTACCGGAAGGGCACGGAGCTGGAGGTTATCTGATTGGTTGGTCTGCAACCGTTGCGGCGCCGCCGCCATGATCGCCAGCTCGCAGCACTCCGCTTTCATCGATGAAGTAAGACAATCTTCCCGACTTGCCATACTCGACAGGGATCGCGATCGCTTCGAATTTGTTTCCTGAGGCCGTCAATTCAATTGTGTAGCCGTATCTTTGAATTAACTCCTTGCTGAGGAGACCTTCGGCAAGCAATTCATCGAGCGTGCCATAGTGTCCGTTGCCTTTGTCAGCCTGGAACGAGGCCTCGGCGCCAGCTACCGAATGCAGCGCGCTTCGCGCTACCGCTTCGTTGCTTTGAACAGGCGCTTCGGCAGCCTGGTTTGTCAATCCAGCGATTACCAGTTGGAGCAGATTCTTTGGCACGTGAAGTTCGTGAAGTGGACCCTGGCCATCGTTGGAAAGCGCATAGGTGAGCGGATCGATCACGGGGTTCGCTCGAGATAAAAAGTCGCCCAATTTGTCATTGGCTGCCATGCCAGCTCCCACTCCAGACGTATATCGTTGGACCAGGTCCGGTGCTACATAAACCTGGCCAAGCAGTTGTCGTGGTTGCCAACGGGTAAAGTTTCGGAAGTGGCTGGCTGATGAGAGAGTCTGGTGATTCAAATATGCCTCTACTACGCTTCGCGTCGCGGCAGGATCGGGCGACACTACCAGAAAATCGCCGACGAACGCGTAGGAAAAAATATTCGCGTAAGAGGTGATTTCGGTTCCATCGCGTTTCTCAGTTTGAGCAAGGAGATTAGCGCCTTTGAATCCAAACGATTCGATAATCTTTGGTATCAAGCGTCCAACAGCTTCCCTATCCTTGACTGAGATAGCCACGACTGGAGTGGGCTCCGCCGTTCGTGCGGTCTTCTGGTCATTGTTATCTGAGGTGGGTTTTTCTGTGGCTGAGTCGATTACAACTGTATTCGCACCAGGCGACTTTTTTAGCAGGGCCAGAGCCAACTCATTTCCCAGCAGCGGTAGTAAATCCTCCTTGATTTTTAAACCGAGTTTGTTTTCATAAATTGCAAAAGGTGATTCTATAGGCTGATTATCTTTGATGGGTTGGCTTGTATATCTTCGCGGTCGCTCGCCGACACTCACAATCGCTTTCAACATTCCTTCGTAGATCTGCGGATAATCGAGCGACACACTAACGAACAGATCCGCATCGGTGGGAAAAATGTTAGGCGACTCCGGGACCAGTGCCGGCCCGGAAACGAATTGCGGAACAAAAGGTATCGCATTGCTCCTGCTTTCGGTGCTGTTGACTATCAAAGTGCGAAGAATATAGGCATCGCCTTCAAAGACCACCGCCGCGCTGACGGCTTCCGGCCACTTGCTCTGGCCACCGAACAGCGCGCCATAAAACGAAAACATCATTGGACTCACTACATCAGCGCTGGGCTGAGATCCGCCCGAAAGTGTGGCATTGCTCGACTGTGCATCGGATGCAGTTCCCATTGGTGTTGGTTCCGGTGAGGGGAAATGTGCCGGCTCTGCCGGCGCAGGCGGCCCAGCGATTGGGGACTGCATCATCTCCGCTTCCACATTGTCGGCCGGCACTTCTACTTTGGGAGGATTGGCGGCCTCACTTTCAATTCGTTTTCGTTCTACCTCCTCCCATTCTTTCCGTCGTTCCTTTTCCTCTCTCTCAATAGATGCGACGTCGACGTAGAGAAAGACGGACTCAGAGGCAAAGCGATTCCGCGCCAGCGTGAAGTTCTGATCCTCTTCGAGCGGCTTACTGGCGGGCGGTCTTAGATTGCGAAATTTGAAGGCTGTGTCGCTAATCAAAATAAGCGTGCCTGCTTGTTTTATTTCATAAGGCGGGGGCGTTGGCGCATTTTCG
>DASWDX010000234.1:0-19922 GCA_036395055.1 Pyrinomonadaceae bacterium
CGATTACCCGTTCAAGCACTTGCTGCATATAAGAGAGTGTTTCGTCCCTCGTTAGCAACAGCAGGTCCCATCGAGTGTCGTGACTGACCCGAGCCGAATCGTAAAGCTTGTCGCCGTGTTGCAAAATCGGCGGGTGCCGACCGAGATGCCGCAAAATCCAAATTTCCTGAAACCAGGCTACGTGGGCAATCTCCCAGCGAAGCGGATTCACAATCTGCAACCGCGGACCCATCATCTGCTCGTCGTTAAGGTCCGCGACAAGCTCCAGCGTGCGCGCGCGAGTTTCCTGTAGGGCATCCAGCAGTTGAATCGTATACATGCCAGGCTGTGGCTGGGCCATTCGGGTTTCCACCCAACAACTTATTAATCAGGCATCCAGAACTGCCTCAACATCGATGCTGATGTGCACCGTATTGCCGACCACAATTCCCCCTCGATCCATTGTGTCGTTCCAACTGACGCCAAAGTCGTGACGACTGATGGCAGTTTCGGCAACAAAGCCCGCGCGAACTCTGGGCCCTTTGTCCACGCCGTCCTCCCACCAGGGTGTTTGCCACTGACCGAGGTAGCGAACTCTCAATGTCGCTGGACGAGTGACGCCACGGATGGTCAGTTCCCCGGTCACGTTGTAGTCGTTTTTGCCGAGTACTTCGACTTGATTGCCTCTGAAAGTGATTTCGGGATACTTATCTACATCAAGAAAGTCGGCGCTGCGCAAATGAGCGTCGCGGTTCGGTTCGCCTGTCCAGATGCCGCGAGCATCGATGGTGGCTTCCACTTCAGAATTTTGGGGGCTAGCAGGATCGAACACGAGCATCCCATGCACGTTCTTAAAGTGCCCGCGGACGTAGCTAACCATCATGTGTCGGGCGCGAAATTCCGCCGCCGTGTGTCCGGGTTCGAATGTCCATTTGGCCATTGATTCAACCTCCGAATGAATATCGGTAATCCGAAGTGGTCCGTTGCTCTACCTGTCCAGCGCCATAAAAAGATTATTGAGCGACTCGGCCAGCGTCGGGTGCGCAAAGATGGCCTCCTTCAGGGTCGTGTAGGGCAATTGTCCCATCATCGCAATCTCAAACATGGCCATCAACTCGCCGCCTTCAACGCTCAGGACAGCGCAGCCCAATATCTGTTTCGTTTCGGCCTCTACCACCGCCTTCATGAACCCACGAGTCTCGCTCATCTCGATGGCTCGAGCAACTTTACTCATCGGCAACTTGGCTACACGAATTTTCAAGCCTCGATCCCTGGCTTCCGTTTCGGTGATTCCAACCCGACCGAGCTGAGGATCCGTGAAGATCGTATATGGAACCAGGCGGCCGTTCGTGGTCGCATCGCCGCCCTCGAGCAGATTCGTACGAATGATTCGAAAGTCGTCGTAAGAGATGTGGGTGAAGGCCGGCCCACCTTTAACGTCGCCAAGAGCATAAATCCCGGGTACGTTGGTCTCGAGCCGTTCATTGACCTTCACAAAGCCCTGTTGGTCAGTCTCTACACCCACCGCCTTTAGGTTGAGCCTGTCAGTATTCGGTCGCCGTCCGACAGCAACCAGCAGATGTGAGCCCTCTAGTTTGGTCTCTCTTTCCTCTGTTTTCACGGTCAGACTTATATTTTCGCTGGTTCCACCAGCGTGCAAGACCTCAGAATTCAGCAACAGTTTGATCCCATCCTCCTCAAGGATCCTTGCGACTTCGTCTGCAATGTCCGGGTCTTCGCGGCTCAGCAGATGATCGCCACGCTGCACGATTGTCACGTCGCTGCCAAAGCGACGAAACATCTGGCCGAATTCCAGACCGACGTAGCCGCCACCCATCACCAAAAGGTGTTCAGGGAGCGTGCCGAGTTCCATGATGGAAGTCGAATCCAGAGTTGGAATTCTGTCTAAACCTGGGGCGGACGGAGTTGCAGGCCGGGCTCCAGTATTTATGAAGATTCTTCCGGCAGTCAGCAAGCGCGTTCTACCTTGGTTCCGGCGAACCGCGACGGACTTAGGCCCGGTGAACTTCGCCTCCCCTTTCAGTAAGTCAAGGCCCATTGTCGTTTCAATGGACCGAAGCCCATCAGTGCGGAAGCTTTCAACGATCTGCTGCTTGCGGTGTCCGACTGCTGCCATGTTAACCGTCACTGGCACATTATTGACTCCGTAATCCGCGCTACGCCTCGCCAGGTATGCTACTCGCGCGCTTGCTACCATAGTTTTTGTGGGTGTGCAGCCTACGTTTACGCAGGTGCCGCCGATGTGCTCACGTTCGATGATCGCAGTCTTAAGTCCGGCCTTGGCGAGAGCAATCGAAAGTGGCCTGCCTCCCTGGCCTGAGCCAATGACAATGGCATCATAAGTCTCAGCTTCCATAGCCAAACTCCTCAAAATGATCTCACAGGGCGACACGTTGAGGACGCAACTTGTCACCGAGCCAGTTCGTCATCAGAACCAGGATATAGATGATCGCGATCAGTGTTGCTACTCTCGGATAAAACCCTAACTGAACGTTATTGTAAATCGATTGGCCCAACCCACCTCCGCCGACCAGACCCAACACCGTCGCAACCCGCAAATTGAAATCCCAACGCAAGACGGTATAGCTCATAAGCATTGCCCTAGCCTGCGGCCAAACGCCCCAGAGCAGTATCTGCAGCGGCCGCGCGCCTGCCGCACGCAAGGCCTCGATGGGCCGAGCTGGAACCTCCTCAAGTGTCTCCGCATAGAGTTTCCCCAGCACGCCCCCGGTATGGAGACCTATGGCGAGTGTACCGGCAAATGGCCCAAGCCCTACGGCCAGTACGCACACCAGGACCCAGATGAGTTCGGGTATGGACCGCAGTATGTTTAGAACAAGACGGGCTGAATAATAGACAGCTTTCCCTGCCAACCGTTCAAGAAAGAAGCCTCTACGGCTCTCGTCATCTTCACCAGGTAACACCGTCGACGTGGCTGGTAAAGCCAGAGCTACGCCAATAAAAACGCCGATCAAGGTGCCCATTACCGAGATTCCGATCGTCTGAACCAACGGTACCAGTAGTGAACGCAAGAAAACCGGATCAACTTCGGGCGGGAACATTTTTGCGACGAACCGCGCTGATCGAGCGAGCATTCCGGAATCGGCAGAGATCAAATCCAGGAATCCGACAAGGTAAAAGCTGGCTGCAATCACGATAGCGAGAACCGTCGGCGCCAAGCGTCTTCTTACTTGCGATTTAGACAAACTCCTCGGTCGTGAGTTCTCTTCGTCTTCAACCCTTTGGTGGGCAAGTGAGCCCGCCGGGGCATTAGCGTGCAAGCGTCGGCGTATGAAACGGCTGGCAGCATCGGTTGCGGCCACAAGCCCCACGAGCATTACTACAAGCGTCAAGACCTGTCCGTACTCAAACAGGCGCATTGAGATGTAGATTTCGTATCCGATACCACCCGCTCCGATGAATCCCAACACTGAAGCTGCACGCACGCAACATTCGAAGGAGTAGAGTGTGTAGGCGGTGATGCTCGCCGTCGCCTGCGGCCAAACGGCGAATAGAAAAACTTGCGTTCGAGTCGCGCCAGTTGCATGCAGTGCTTCAAGAGCATGCTGGTCTACATCCTCAAAAACATCTGCGTAGACGCGTCCCAATACGCCCGCATAACTAACCGCCAAAGCGAGCGTGCCTGCAAGCGACCCTAGTCCCACCGCGACGACAAACAACAAGCCCCAAACCAGATCAGGAACAGCTCGCAGAAACCCGAGTAATGCGCGCGTGGCGTTGCTTAAGGCGGCCAGAAAAACCTTGCTGGCCCCAGGACGCTCCCCGGCGAGGAGGATGCCGCGCCGCCACAAAGTAGGCGTCGCCAACATTCCCAGAGGCAAGCCGATGGCGATAGAGAGAGCCGTTCCGGCGATTGCGATCACGAGCGTCTGCAATGCAGCCGCCGCTACCACACGCAAAAAAGATGGCGAGAGATCCGGTGGAAAAAGGCTGCGAAGGAATGTCAGGACCGCAAGCCAGGAATCAGGTTCGAAGAGCGCGGTCGGACGAATTTCAGCAGCACGCCAGGAAGTGACGAGCACAAGGACAATCGCTGTCCACGAGAGAAGCCGCTTGAGATTTGAACCGCTCTCCTGGCGCCAGGCTTGCTCTCTAAAGTGCGCAGCTTGGTTCACGGTTGGCTTGACTCTTTGCTGCGGCGAGCCAGTCTTTTATTTCAAGGCTCGAGGCATTCACTAGTTGCTCACCTGCGTAAAGGGCGCTGATCGCTTCTCGATCCACCTCGACGGCAGGTTTATCGAATACAATGCGCCCGTCTCGGATACCGATGATGCGTTGGAAAAGACGCAGCGCCAGATCGACGTCGTGCATAGTGGCCACCAGTGTGCGCCTGCCGTTTGTGACAAGGTCCATTAACAGTGAAGCGACTGTTTCGGTCAGCATGGGGTCGAGTGAGGCGAAAGGCTCATCGGCGAGTATCACATCTGGCTCTTGCATCAGCACGCGAGCGATCGTCAACCGCTGTTGCTGGCCACCTGAGAGTTCGTCGGCTCGAGCATTCTGCTTGTCCGCAAGCCCTACTGACTCAAGTGCTGCAATTGCTGCTCCGAGATCGTCATGGCTCGGTCGAACGATGTTACGCAGCGTATGAATCAGTGACCAACTTCCCAGCCTTCCACAAAGCGTGTTCTCTAGAGCTGAGAGCGAGGGAACCAGATGCGGTTGCTGATAAATTGTGCCGATGCGCCTTCGAGCTGAGCGCAGATCGCTACCTGAGATTGCGGTTAGATCTCGGCCGTCGAATCTCAAGATTCCGCTGGTGGGCCGTAGCGTCGCATTAAACAAGCGAAAGAGCGTTGTCTTGCCCGCTCCCGATGGCCCAAGCAACGCCACACACTCGCCTTTCTGCACGTCGAAGGTGAGACCGTCCAGGGCCCGCACCGCGCCGTTGCGTGTGTTGTAACTCTTGCTAATTCCCTTAAGTGAATAGATCATTTTAACAATCCTGCATCCCTGGCCGCCTGGCGCAACTTATCGTAATCACCGTCATTCGCACGGACGTATTTGGTAGCTCGAAGAAATTCAAGGACTGGCTTGTGCTCAGGGTTGTTAGCGTCAAGCTTCAGGAAAGCCGACGCAAAACTCTCCGTGAGTCTCGGCTCGAGCCCCTTTCGTGCAGCCCAAACATAATCAAAATAAGATGGTGTCGTATAAAGCACCGTGGCTTTAGCCGGATCGAGTTTGCCGTCTTTCACCATCTTTTGATAGACCGTCTCATCCAGTGCTCCCGCATCAACTTTCTTGTTGGCGACAGCAAGCGCCGTGGCATCGTGTCCCCCTGTATAAACCGCTTTGTTTATCACATCCGCGTCAACGCTCGCCTGACGCATAAAGTACTCAGGCATAAGGTGGCCCGATGTCGAGTTGACGTCGCCAAAGGCGAATGAGTGAGCCTTGAGATCTGCAAGGCTCCTGATGCCGGAATCAGGTTGCGTGATAAACAGACTATGAAAGTTCTGATCCTGATCGCGCTGCACCAACGGATTGACCCCCGCTCGCCTGACCGCCTGGACATAAGTGAAACCACCGAGATAAGCGATGTCCACCTGGTCATTGGCGATTGCTTCGACGACCGCCGCATAGTTGGTGGGAATCGTCATCCGGACTTTTGCTCCGGTCTCCTTTTCAAGATAAGAAACCAGCGGATCGCTGTCACGAAGCATTTTTCCCGGATCGTTAGTGGGAATCATGCTCAGACGCAGCGTTGGTTTTGATGGGCCCGAGCTGCCGGATTTGCAGCCCGCGAAAACTGTGAAGGCCGCAATTAGCACCAGGCTTAAGAAGAAGTAGCGCATTAGTGTCATTTTTGAATTCTTACGGCACGTTTCGCGCCGATTCTCTTTGAACTTGATGCACGATCCCTTTCCTGCGAAGGATCGATTGAGCCGCTGCGAAATAATCGCGGATGTCGGCCTGGGGCGCGAAGATGTATCCAGCTCGGTCAAAATTGCAACTGAAAAAGAAATCTACGCTACGCCATTGGAGACTCAAAATACACTGATACCATAAGTGCGTTTGCAACCGGTAGTTCAATCATAGCAAGGCAATGTCAGTTTACGACTGGCATGTGACAAACTTGTGGCGTGAATAGCAAAAAGAGGGCTAAGTAGGTAACCGGGCTCATGGGACTTAAAGTCCGTTCTCTAGAAGATGGCATGGGCCACTCTCTTCAGTCCACCTATTCAAGAGAAGGCATGCACGAAGAGTAACGCGGCCAACATTTCAGACAGACTCTGCAATCAACCACGTTGATGCGCGTTCGGTCAGACTGCACTCTGCGGCAGTTCATCGACGATTCAGCAAAAATACAGTGCCCAGGTTTTGCGCCCGTAATCATTGATACTTTTGCTTGATTTCCTTTCCAAAGTAGTTGGCACGATGCTCGCTAAAGGAACCGCGCTCGATGGATGAGCTTGCTCTTTTAAATCATCACCGTCACCGATAAAGGCCCTCTCCGGCGAAAGCCGGTGCGGCACACACTTACCAGCCTACTTGCACGCGCGATATGGCAGTGGGAGTTTCCGAAAGACTCTTAACGAGAACGCTCTTCTGCATCTCGCCGCGTCCCTTGGCGCGCGAGACTCAGACAGGCTCCCTTATCGATGTCGGTGATGATTTGTTTTTATTTCAGCGCATTGGAGAGGAATTGGAATGATCGCCCCCAGAACCCTTAAACGTTTCACTGCCTTTCCGTTGTTAGTTTCACTTTGTTCCGCACTGTTGGTGTTCGATTACAACAAAGCGCAGGCAGCCGTCACCTCCACCACTGCAGTCGATCAAGTTTCTCCGGACCTGCGGCGACTCATTCAATCAGGAACGGTAACACCACCGTGAAGCTGATTGTCCAGTCAACTTCGACGTCCTCTTCCGGATTATTGGGCTCGTTATCTTCCTCACGAGTTGAAACAAGGAAAGGGCTGGTCAGCTAACCAGCCCTTTTCGCTTATTACGCAGCCATCGATGGCACAGGTGGCGGATTCAAGCCGTTTTCAATCCTAATACCTTTTCTGCTAAAGTCATTCATTCGTCACCCGGAAAAAATGCGGACCTATTTGCCCTATTGGATAGCCTTTTTGACAGTAGAACCTGGTAATGACGGCGCGGGAGTATGTTGTCAAACTGACCAACCGCCGACGCGGTAAGGGCATCAAAATCGAGGTCTCGCCCGAAACTAAAGGCAGGAAAGTGAATTGATGAGAACTATTTTTATCAGACTATTCAGCGGACTGGCCATCGCCATTTTGCTAACCATGAATGCCGCAAATTGCTTCGGTCAAAGCGGCGCCGGCGGCGACGTGGTGATGGTGCTGCCATTTGAGAACACTTCGAATCGCCTCGAATATAACTGGGTCGGTGAAAGCTTCGCGGATTCACTCGCCGACCTGCTGTCCAAGCCGGGTTTGCTAGTCGTTTCGAGCGATGAGCGCGAGCTGGCCTATCAGCGCCTGCGTCTACCCGAAACTGTTATTCCCTCGCGAGCAACCGCGATCAAACTGGCCCGCGAAGCAAAAGCCTCGCTGATGGTGATTGGAACCTATTCGGTGATTCCCGCCCAGGACGACAGCAAGTCTAATAATCCCAAAGCAGAAAAAGACAAGTCGTCTGCGGAAGGTTATGTGCAATTAACCGCGCGCGTGATAAAGGTTAATGAAGGTCGCACACTCGGTCAGATGTTTGACGGTGGTTGGGCAACTCGCCAGTTTGATTTTGGCGGTCCCCTGACCGACCTGCAAAAGATTCACGGCCGGCTTGCTTATCAAATACTCTACCAGCGCGATCCCGCACTTCCCTTCTCCCAGAACCAGTTGGTGCAGGAAGCGACCAAAGTGCCACAGCGCGCTTTTGAGCCATACGTCAAGGGTGTGCTGTTGGGCGAGCGAGATCCCAGACGTGCCAACTATCTAAAGAACGCTTTGCATTTTTTTGCCGACGCAAGCGGTGGAGGAATCTATCCGCAAGCGGCGTTCGAGTTGGGGCGTTTTTATATGCTTCAGGGGAAGTGGAAAGACGCAACCGAATATTTCACCAAACTGCAGAAGAAAGATCCACACTACGCTGAAGCTGCTTTCTACGCCGCACTTGGATACGCGAAGCTGGGTGATCTCAGCCACGCACTCGCAGCAATCGTGCCGCTCTCGTCAGACGTGCCGTTGATTGGCATTTATAACAATGCCGGGGCGATTGCAGTGCAAGCTGCGCGTGAAGAGAAGAAAGCCGACGAGCGCACGCGATTGTTATCCCAAGGTGCTTCTTTCCTGGCCCGTGCCGCTGAATCGTCTTCAGACGACCCTTTAGTGCATTTCAATTACGCACTTGCCTTGTTTCTCTCGGGTAAATACGCTGAGGCAGCCGAACAACTCAAGCCGGTAATTTCCGCCGATCCAAGGGACGGACAGGCATATTTTCTGTACGCCAAGTCTCTGGAGCGGACTGGGAAGACTGAAACTGCAAACGCGGCCGACGATCAGGCTCGACGTTGGTTGCCAACTTATGCGAAGTCGCAGACTGAGTGGCAAAAATCGCAGACAGTCAGCGGCGTCTCACCACGGATGCGTGATGTTTTGAACCGTGATGACGTCTCCAGCCTCTTAAGGGGCACAGTTGCAGCTGAGCCTGGTACAGGTGCGGAAGATCTGCTCGCGAAGGCGCGCGATCTTTACCAGGCCGGGCGCGACGACGAGGCCTTGCCTGAGTTGCACCGCGTGGTAATGCTTGAACCAACAAATGCGGAGGCTTACCTGCTTAGCGGACGCATCAACCAACGCCGTGGCGATCAGGAAGCCGCCATCGCGGCTCTTAAGACCGCAATCTTCTGGGATCCAAAACTAATCGACGCTCATATTCTGCTGGGCAGAATTTTCCTTGAGCGAGGAGATCGTAGCGAGGCAACAAAGTATGCCACGAGCGCGATGACGATAGATTCCAATAATCAGGAAGCAATTGCTCTGCAGCGCCAAGTGACAATGGGCAAGAATTGACCATCTCAGGTTTCAGTCTGGCTGTCCCGAAATTTCAGATCACATCGCGGATTTACTAGCAACCTAATGTTCGGGACAATTCTCCAGTGAGAATTTCCTCATTCCTTTATGAACCTCTCGGGTTCACCTTAGTGAGGTACATGCGACTAACAATCGTCCTCGCCATTATCGCTGTATTGCCTGGGCTGATCGCAGCTCTACTGGCGGCGCTATCGCGTCACCAGAAATCGGGCTCCCGCGACGTAAAACTAATTGGAGAATTTGCAACGGTCGAGACAAGACTCAATCCTGAAGGTACAGTGCTTGTCTGCGGAGAGCTGTGGTGCGCGAAATCCGCTGATGGCGGTTCCATCTCAAGAGGCCTCCGAGTAAGAGTTGTTGGATTTCGGAATCACTTGGCGCTGGTCGAAGTCTGTAATTAAGTTTCGACTGATGCATTCTCTCTTTGTCGTGTTCCTCTTAACACTCAATCATTCCCAGATTCCAAAAAACTTTTTTCTGTGGCACGCAAGCTGCTCTAGGGATAACCGGCATGCACGGGAGACCAAAGTAAAGTCAAAACGTGCCCCCGCCGCCACCTTCCCTCTGAGCGCCGCCAGCCGCTGCGCCAGCCACCCACCGAGCAACCCTTCAGTGCTTCCCCCCCGAAATTGGAACCCAGTCAGTAATGACTGGGTTCTCCTGCATTTAGGATTCAATATTTCGCACTCTTCGCGTTTTACTCACATTTGCTCCATCTTTGCTTGACCAGCAGTTGCCCATTCCTCAAACTTGCTTCGAAAACGCTTCCCACACTCCGGTCAGTCTACGACGAATTTTGTCACTTTGACGGTGACGTTTTCTGTCTTTTTAAGGCCCTTTTTACCCGATTTCGGTACCTCCCTGCTGGTCGACCGCTAATTACAAAAAATATTTCTCGACCGGTCTGTTTTTCCAAGTTCCGACCTGTTCCATCCAGGACTCTGAAACCTTTAGCACGCTGATCGAGGTTTTGGTAAACTCGCGTCAATGCAGGACGCAATATCTACAGCGCCTCAGGTCGATGCTCGAGGCGCCATGCCGTTGTCAGGATTCATAACCCGCACTCGCTCCCAAGCACCCTCAATGGTCAACTGCGGTGTAGCACTAGTCTCCGCAACGCTTCTCATCTTTTCGTTTCCAGACTTCAATCTATGGCTGCTCGCGTGGGTTGGCCTCGTACCATTGTTTCTGACCATTGCCCGCAACGCCCAGCCGTGGCGCTCCTTTTATTTGGGCTGGCTGTTCGGCTCCATGTTCTTTTACGGTTCCTGCTATTGGCTCACGTATTCGATGATCCACTTCGGTGGGATCCAAAGCTGGCTCGCTTTTCTGCTGCTGATTCCTGGGGCGGTTCTCCTTGGCATTTTTCCCGCGATCTTCACTCTCGGACTCGCGCTGGCGATTCGAAAATGGGGAACGATCGTATTGTTTCTGTCGCCGCTGCTTTGGTCAGCACTGGAATGGAGCAGACTTGAAACTACGGGTCAGCTTTGGAACGCTCTCGGTTACTCCCAGGCTTATCATCCCTTGCTAATTCAATCGGCACGCTGGGGTGGGGTTTATCTGGTCGGATTTCTGATCGTTTTAGTGAACGCCGCAATCGCTTTCGCTATTTTGAACCGCAGCATGAGAGCTTTAGCGATCACGACTGCAGCCATGTTGCTTGTCACGCTGGTGGTTTTCGTCAGCAATAGGACATCATCATTACGGCAGTTACAGGCTAACGAACAAGTTGATGCAGTCGTCGTGGCGATTCAGCCGAATGTGCCTATGGACCTCGTCAAGTCGGAAGAAGACATGCGAACATTCAGCGCGCGCCACTTTGAGATGAGTGAGTCTGCGCTGCGCGAGCTGCCGAATGATGGAAAACCGCGATTGGTAATTTGGCCTGAGTCGCCAATGAACTTCGCTTACGGTGGTGACTTCCGGCTTCGGGAAATGATTGCCACTTTCGCCAAGGCAAACAAGACTGCTGTGCTTCTAAACTCACAGGAGGCGGCACCCAACGACGGGATTTACAACTCTGCGCTGCTTATAAATGAAGAGGGTAACCTCGTCGCTCAATATGATAAGATTCGCCTGCTGCCGTTTGGTGAATATGTTCCGTTGCCGCAATGGTTGCCGGGGACGGGTTTGATAAGAGCGATGGTCGGAGACTTTACGCCCGGCACTAACTACCAGCTGATGCCTGTCGGCAATGTGCGGGCGGGAGTTTTCATCTGCATCGAATCGGCATATCCGTCGATTGCGCGAAAGTTTACAGCCGAAGGCGCTGACGTGCTGATTAATATTTCCAACGATGGCTATCTCGGGCCAACGGCAGTCATGCGACAACATCTGGCAAATGCGGTTTTTCGCGCTGTTGAAAATGGCCGTCCGTTACTTCGGGTTACAAACACGGGTATTACGGCCTTCATTACACCGGCGGGAGAAGTACGAACCCCGACCGAGGGTTTTAAGCCGGCCGTTAGAAACTGGCCGATCACGCGCAGCAGTAGTGTGGCGACACTTTATGCGGATCAAGGCGACCTGTTTGCCGGCGCTTGCGCTCTGTTCAGTCTGTTAATGTTCGCATTTTCGTTCCGAAGATCAGACGCTAGAAGTAAGTGAGAAGCTCTCTGCCGCTGTTCTATTGATTATTAGCCTGGAGGATCAATGATTGAAACCTTATCAATTCAGGATTTAAGAAACACCTATGAAGAGCTGCGCACCCACGTCGACCAGCTCGGGAGGTTTCTTTGATGTTGCATCGGGGCGCGAAGAATTGAAGCGTATTGAGAATCAGGCATCGTCGCCAGACTTTTGGAACGATCAAGCTGCTGCGCAGAAACTTTTGCAAAAGCGGATGGTCCTGGAAAAGAAAATTCAGCGACAGGAGCAGTTTGAATCTGAAATTGCGGATGGGGGCGTGCTTTTTGAGTTTGCCGAGGAAGATCAAGAGTCCTTGAAAGAACTTCGCACCCTTCTCGAACGCCTCGAACATGAAATCAGCGTGGCGGAAACTGAAATGCTCCTCGCGGGGGAGAATGATCAGTTGAACGCTATCTGCACTATTCATCCAGGGGCTGGCGGCACTGAGTCGCAGGATTGGGCTGAGATGCTCCTGCGCATGTACTTGAAATGGGCCGAGCAACGCAGCTTCAAAACAGAGATCATTGACTACCAGCCCGGCGAAGAAGCAGGACTCAAAGGGGTGACGTTTAGGGTCGAAGGTGAGTACGCCTACGGCCTGTTGGCGGCCGAAGCCGGGGTGCACCGACTGGTGCGCATATCTCCTTTTGATCAAGCTGCGCGCCGCCACACCTCCTTTGCGTCTTTATTTGTTTATCCGGAGATAGACGAAAACATCGAAGTGGAGATCAACGATAAAGACTTGCGCGTGGACACATATCGCGCAACGGGCGCCGGCGGTCAGCATATCAACACGACCGATTCGGCGGTCCGTATTACTCACCTTCCCACGGGCATTGTCGTGCAATGCCAGAACCAACGTTCGCAACATCAAAACCGGGCCGTCGCGATGCAGGTTTTGCGATCACGCCTGTATGAGCTCGAACTGGAAAAGCGACAGGCCGAAACTGCCGCGCTGGAGGCAAACAAGGCAGACATCTCTTTCGGATCGCAAATCAGAAGCTACGTGCTCGCGCCTTATCAGCTCGTCAAGGATACGCGCACAAAGATGGAGCGCGGCAATGTGGACGCGGTGCTGGCGGGCGACATAGATGACTTTATTAAGGCGTATCTTCTTGCAAAGAAGGCGGCGTAATCAGTGTTTAGAATCCAAGCTTTAGTTTGGTACGGCACTCCCTGCACAACTGAAATGCTGCACTTTAAACTTTCTGTTCGGAGTCGAAATGGCCACTACCGAGTTTGAAGAGAAGCCGAGGATAATCACTCCGCGAAACAGTCGCCGGAATGAGATTGTGGCGATCTTGTTTCTCGCGGTCGGCCTGCTGCTGACACTCTGTCTCGTTTCCGCCGCTTTTTATCCCAGCGACCCTTCATGGAATTCCGTTGGCCAGGCTGAAACGCATAACTGGGCGGGGGCGATCGGCGCCTATGTTTCGGCAGCTTTGTTTCAATCAATCGGTCTTGCCGCCTATCTGCTTCCCTTTCTATTGCTGGCCGCGGCCTGGCGACGCTTCAAAACTCGGAGCTTTCGGGCGCCGCTGTCCCGTTTGTTTGGTCTGATATTATTGACGCTCGCCGCGGCCGCCTTACTCTCGGTCTCCAACATCCGTCCGATTTTTGATTCAACGGTTCAGCCCGGCGGAATGATGGGAACACTCATCGCGCGCAGCCTCACGAGTGGACTGAACACAGTCGGCACGACTGTACTACTCATCGCTTTCGCCGCGACTGGACTGCTGCTGGCTACAAATTTCTCGTTTATTGGCCTGTACGAGAAGCTCGTCAGTATCACCGCCGGACGCTTCGCCTTTGTAGGCACAATCCCCGCTCGTCTCAAAGCCTGGCGTGCGGCTCGTCGCGAGCGATCACGTCTGCGGAAGGAACAGCGCGCAGTCCTCAAGGCAGAACGGCTGGCCGCGCGCAATGCGTTAAAGGGCTCGCTCGGTTTGAGTCCTGAAGAACGGATCGCTCAATTCATGAAGGAAGAAGCCGCCGCTACCATCGACGGTAGAGAGATCAGCCGCGGCGAAAGCAGCGGCGCCTTGCAAGCAGCAACCATTCATGGATCTGCGGAATCGCCGCGCGCCGCTGCCGCAGGCGTCGGAGTGCACGGAGCGACGGTAGTCAATGGTCCCTCTGGTCGCCGCTCGATCTTTCCGGCCCCGTTGGGGGCTACCGCTGTCGCCGACGATGAACCGGCAGTTGAAGAAATGGTGAAGGGCGCATCCGTATTGCGCGCGCAGGGTGAAGCGCCCGCCACCGGTAAACTTCCGTTTGATGCTGATCGCGTTCGGCGCATGTCATACACAGAATATTCCATGCCTCCGCTCGAGTTTCTGAACGAGGCGCCTCCTCACAGTGAGCAAGCGGACACTGAGCTCCTGGGTTTAGCAACTCGTTTGGCAGAAAAATGCAAGGAGTTTAATGTCACGGGACAAATCAAACACATCTGCCCGGGTCCGGTGGTTACCACTTACGAATTTAAACCCGATCCGGGCGTTAAATACTCGCGTGTTGTTTCGCTGGTAGACGATCTTTGCCTGGCGCTGAAGGCGGAGTCGATTCGCATTGACCGCATGCCGGGCAAACCCCATGTCGGTATCGAGGTGCCCAATCCCCGGCGTGAGACCATTTTCTTGAGAGAAGTAATTGAGTCGCGCGCGTTTCGCGAGTCTGCTTCCAAACTTACGATCGCATTGGGAAAGACCATTGATGGACTCAACTATGTCGCCGACCTGGCAAAAATGCCCCACCTGCTAATCGCCGGAACTACCGGCGCAGGTAAGTCTGTCGGCGTCAATGCGCTGATCGTTTCAATCCTTTATCGGGCACGGCCCGACGAAGTTAAGTTTATTTTGATCGATCCCAAGCGGCTGGAGTTGGGACTCTACGAAGACATTCCCCATCTTGCCGCTCCGATTATTACTGACCCGAAGCTCGCCTCCCGATCCTTGAAATGGGCGGTCGCGGAGATGGAGCGGCGCTATCGTGATCTCGCCGGCTGGGGCGTCCGCAACATCGACGGTTATAACACCGAGATCATGCGCCGAAATCTTGTCAAGGAATACGACGAAAAAGGCGAGCCGCATAAACCGCTTCCTTACATTGTAATCATCATTGACGAACTTGCCGATTTGATGATGACCTCAGGGCGCGAAGTTGAGGAATCCATAACGAGGCTCGCCCAGATGGCCCGCGCAGTTGGCATTCATCTGGTACTGGCAACACAGCGTCCTTCGGTTGATGTAATCACCGGCCTGATTAAGGCAAACTTCCCCTCGCGCATTTCCTTCCGCGTATCGTCAAAAGTAGATTCGCGCACAATCATCGACACAAACGGCGCGGAACATCTGCTCGGCCGCGGCGACATGTTGTTTCTACCGCCGGGAACGTCGCGCCTGATTCGCGTTCACGGAGCCTACATCGACGAGACTGAGATAGGCCGCATCGTCAACCACGCGAAGGCCCAGGGTCAGCCGGAGTACAACGAAACGATCACGCAGTCGGAAGAAGAAGCGCTCGGCCTCGAGGAAGGCAATGGCGAACACGACGAGCTTTTCGAAGAGGCGTTGCGCATTTGCGTGGAGATGAAACGAGCATCAACCTCAGTTTTGCAGCGACGCCTGCGCATTGGTTATGGGCGCGCAGCGGCCATCCTCGACATCATGGAGCGGGAAGGACTCATCGGGCAGGCAGACGGCTCGCGTCCGCGACCAGTACTGGGACGCGCCTATGAAATGATCGCGCAGTGGGATGAAAGCGGCGAAGCAGAATAGTCTGTTCAAGGTTCTTATCAGAACAAGTTGCCACCGATCTTGCGATGCGTAGCTTGTCTAGGTATTAAGTCTAAGCCGGTGCGCCGGTTGTGATGTTCCTCTCGCAACCACTTCGAAACATTTCCACCCAAAGCTGTGGAAAAATCTGTGGACAACGCGCCATAAAACATACGAACTTTTGAAAACACTAGACTTTTAGCGAAGTGCACACGCCAGCGGCAGAGTCGCAAAGCCTTCACGAGCATTTACTTGCATACGTGAAACAAAATCTCTCAGCAGCAAAGTCTCCACCATCATCAATTGGTTTCTTCATATTAGCACTAGCCATTCTTGCTTCAGCCTGCGCGACTGCTAAACGACATACCTCTTCAGAGGTGCAATTGAATCTCGACACCCCAAAAGCGGAATGCTCTTCACTAATCAACGTCAACACTGCGACACCGCAAGTGCTGGAAACACTTCCGGGAGTGGGCAATATCGTCGCTGAGCGAATCGTCGCACATCGGGAGCAATACGGACCCTTTCGGCGCGCGGAACACTTGATGATGGTGCGGGGTATTAGCGATCGAAAGTTTCGCGCAATTCGTACGCTGATTGTCGTGCAATAGTCAGACCTGGCTAGCCGAAGCGACATTGACACAAGTTCGATTGAAATAATGCCTAACGCGCTTCGCTTGGCAACGTCTGGCGTGGGACGCCTGAGCTATTTGCAAACTGCACAGGTATTGCCCAAGCCCTTGCCGGGATGATGCCGTGCTACAATCGAGCACCAAATTGATAATTTAGGAGTAGAGCCATGCCATATTCAGAACTGATGATCCGTCCAATGCGCGAGGAAATGACCCGCATCGGGGTTGAAGAGCTGAGAACCCCAGAAGACGTCGATAAGACACTTAGTAACAGCGAAGGCACCGTAATGGTCGTTGTAAACTCAATTTGCGGCTGTGCAGCGGGAAAAGCCCGGCCGGGCATCGCCCAGGCGCTGCAACACAGCGTGCGACCAGACAAAGTTACCACTGTATTCGCCGGCGCCGATATTGAAGCCACCGAAAAAGCGCGAAGCTACTTCACCGGCTATGATCCCTCTTCGCCTTCCATCGCGTTGCTGAAGGACGGAAAACTTGTCTGGATGATGGAGCGCAGGCAGATCGAAGGTAAGGATGCATGGCAGGTTGCTAACGACCTCACGCAGGCATTTGATCAATATTGCAGCAGGGCGGAAGCAACAACGAAGTAGCGGCGGCGTAGTTGTTTAGAGGCGGTCAACGCCCGCCTTTAAACTGAAGCTCTAGTGAATTTCTTTTGACAGTCTTGAGGGACCAAGCACGTTAGCAAACTCCGAATGCGCCATAACCACCTCGGGAGATTGCTGCATCGCCGCAAAGTATTTTCTCTGAAAATCACTGCCGGCTGCGTCGGGAGTGAGCAACATTCTCGCCTGCTGAACCAGAGAGACTCCAGTGTTCTCTTCGGGTGTCTCCTTCGCAGACAGAAGTTCATCCATCTCGACAATGAGTTCCGATAGCTGCCGCAGCCACGCAAACCAGGGATCACGCATCACAAGACTAAGAAGTTCATAGCTATTGGCGACTTTACCGTGATCCCGCTCGTAAGCCTCGCGCTCGAAGTCGAGCAACTTCTTGTGTAGGCGGAGCAGGACCGTCCGAACAGTAACAAGGTGGTGGCGCGTTTTTTCGGTTAGTTCGTTTTCAGGAGTCATCACCAATCCCGCCCGGGTCGCTCAAGACATGGGGTAAGGTAAGCTGTTAGTTTACGTGTGCGATTCATTAACGGCTAACCGCAAACTAACAGTTTGCGTTACCGATCGTCGTCGCGATTATTCTGTCGGCATCAATGTGCCTGCGATGAAAGACGGCGGCAGGTGCCTTCAAGTTATACATTCTGATGCGCCGGTTCAATTCCGCGCCTTTCTCTCTAAACTCTCTCACGCTTCTCTCCCATTCCGGGTCAGACGGAGCGCTTCCTTCCTTGCCGAAGAGCGCCCAGGCTCGCGACAACTTTGTCAGCGCTGCTTCAAACTCAGCATCGATGTCCTTGCGCTCTTCGATCCAAGCCGGCGCGAACCAGGCGTTGCGCAACAGCCGATGCACCGTACGAAGATCCGGATCTTCTAAAGGATTCTCCTTGAGATCTATCGGTTCGCCTTTACCCGGCAAGTCGTTAAACTCGCCGTTCTCAATAGCTTCCCCTGAGCTTTTTCTCCGTGAGAGATTCCTGTCTGTTCATTTGCTATTTCGATCTGAAAGGTCAGCGCTCAGGCCCGGTTACGACAAAGTTAATGCAAGATAACTAGTTCGCTCAAGTCTGCAGGCGGCCACTCCTCCGCGAATTCGCTGCGCTATGCCTATGCTATGATCAACTCAGCATGCCGCCCCCTTTCAGCCTCAACACGCCAATTGAAGAGCTATACAAATACCGGCTTGCCCACTTTGGCCAAACTCTATCGCACAAGCTCGCTCTGAACATCGCCAGCCATTTTGGCAAGAAAGACTACCACAACGCGACTGTTGAGGATCTGCTGAGTTATCTGCCTATGCGTTATGAAGATCGCTCCAATCCGGCGCACATACGCGATCTGACTGAAGGCATGGAGGCGTCGCTGGAACTTGTTGTCAAGATTGCCGGCGCCTTTCAGGTGAAGAACCGGCGGTCCCTGGGGCACTCAAGTCTTTTCATCTTCGAAGTCAACGCTACGGATCCAGAGAAAACTGGCAGGCCCGTAGTCGTTTGGTGGTTCGTTTCCGGAAAGCATGCGCATGACATCGTTGGCTACTACACCAAACGCTTCACCCGCGGCGCGCGGTTCATCACATTTGGGAGATGGGAATGGGACAAGCGACGCGCCACTTTCTCTTTGAAGTTAAATAAACCTGCGGACGAGCTCGAAATGTTGCCGGCCGAGATCGGAAACGAAAGCTCTGACCGGAAGAAATCGCAAGAGACCACAACTGACGAAGTGATTGGGCTCGACGCAGGCAACAGCGGCGATCCGGCGCTCGCGGTAATTCATACCGGACGCCGCGTTCCTATCTATCGCAAACTGGGCGAACTCAGCTCGAAACGCATGCGCGAAATTGTCCACGCAGTACTTGCAATGTTGCCTGATTCAGCATTTACGGAAACCTTGCCGGCTGATCTATGCCAACGGCAAAAATTGCTAGCCCGCGCTGCAGCGATGCGTCAGATTCACTTTCCTCCGGAAGACGTGCCGCTTGCGCTATACGCTCAGTCGCGAAGTCCCGCTCATTTCCGGCTCATCTTTGAAGATTTTTTCTGGGTGGCGCTGGGAATTAGTCTAAAACGCGGCAAGCGTATAAGCGAGGCCAAGGGCACTGTAATAAAGCTTGACCAGGCAACCAAAGTGAGAATTGGTTCAGTGTTGCCGTTTAAGCTAACCGACGCGCAGCGCCGCGTAGTAAAAGAGATATTCAGAGACTTGAAATCAAACACGCCGATGAATCGTCTATTGCAAGGCGACGTCGGTAGCGGCAAAACCATCGTCGCACTTATTGCCATGCTCGCCGCCATGGAAAGCGGTTATCAGACAGCGCTGATGGCGCCGACGGAAATCCTCGCCGAACAACACGCGCGTAATATAAAACGGTTGCTGGCAAAAAGCCCGTATCGCGTGGAGCTCCTGACCGGGTCGCTGCGTGCTGCGGAAAAAAGGAAACTCCAGGTCGAGCTGGCCGCCGGCGAGATTCATGCTTGCATTGGCACTCATGCGCTTATTCAGGAATCCGTTTCCTTCAAAAACCTCGGCCTGGCTGTCATTGACGAACAACATCGCTTTGGCGTGATGCAACGCGCGGAGTTGCGAGCACGCGGCTTCAACCCGGACGTGCTGATAATGACCGCAACTCCCATCCCGCGTTCCCTTACAATGACCATCTACGGCGATCTCGATGTTTCCGTGATTGACGAAATGCCGCCGGGGCGGACTCCCATTGAGACGCGCGTGTTCGGCGAAGAGCAACGGCCCGACGTGAAGAAACTGATATCGACTGAGGTTCGCGCCGGGCGACAGGTCTACGTTGTGTATCCACTTGTTGAAGAATCGGAGAAGATGGACCTGAAAGATGCTACCCGAAGATATGAGTATCTGCGCGACCAGGTCTTTCCGAAGCTTTCCGTAGGACTCGTGCATGGAAAAATGAAGACGGCTGAAAAGGACCAGGTGATGCGGCGCTTCGTTGCCGGTGAGATTCAGATACTTGTGTCAACGACGGTGATTGAGGTCGGCGTGGATGTCCCGAATGCGTCAGTAATGATTGTGGAACACGCAGAACGATTTGGTCTCTCGCAACTTCATCAACTCCGCGGGCGCGTCGGTCGCGGTGCTGAGAAGAGTTATTGCGTGCTGCTTACGTCAGACAAGAAGACGAGCGTGGCGAAAGAGCGACTGGGCATTATGGCGCAAACGAATGATGGCTTCGTAATAGCCGAAAAGGACCTCGAGCTACGCGGTCCTGGC
>DASWDX010000235.1:0-3906 GCA_036395055.1 Pyrinomonadaceae bacterium
TCCTCAGATATGGGCGACCCAAGTTCCCCAACATCCGTTTCTTTAAGCACCTCTCCGGCCGCTTTTGTTTGTTCAGTAACGGCGGGTAATGATCCGGCAAATCGAATAAGAAGCAAATGATCGGCGCCCTCAGACCACTGCGCTTCGCACGCAAAGCGCGGGGAAAGAAGTTCTATGGCAACAGGGAAGACCCGGGAAACGATTACTTGCCGGGCGCCCGCAAGAAGGTCCTCACGACTGCCCCGCGCCATAACAGTTCTCGTTGCAGAAGGAAGTGGCCTCAGTTTGAAGTTAACTTCAACGATTGTTCCGAGGGTGCCATAACTGCCAGTGAATAGTTTGCAAAGATCATAACCGGCTACATTCTTTACAACCCGGCCGCCAACCTTGATCAGGCTGCCGTCAGCGAGCACAACCTTCATTCCGATGACGTGTCTTCGTGGCATCCCGTAACCAAACTGTTGCGCGCCGCCCTGGCCGGTAGCGACAACGCCGCCCATTGTTGGCCGCAGCCCGTCGATATCTTCTGCTGGATCAACCGCTAACCACTGACCCTTTTTCGCCAGCGCTTCATTCAAGTCTTTGAGCGTGACGCCAGCTTCTGCGATGGCCACCAGGTCGGCAGGTTCATGCTCAATGATGCGATTCAGTCTGCGTGTGTTGAGTATGATATTTACGCGCTGTAAGGGCTCGCCGGCGTCAAGCCACGTCATCGCGCCAGCGGGCACAACCGCCCAACCTTCACTCGATGCGAGTTTCATAACCTCGCAAACTTCAGCTATCGAGGGAGGGGCGATGGTGAGCGGAGACGGGGAGACGCGGAGATCGGGAGACGCTGAGATGTTTTCTGCGCCGATCATGTCAGCAAGTTGTTGATGAGCATAGTTGGGATCAAAACAACGGACATTCGTTGCCGAACGAACTGACTGGACGTTGGACATTGGACGTTGGACATTGGACGTCGCTACCACCACCCCAGCCGGGCTGCCCGTCTGGGGACCCCGGTCCGCTCCCGGTTCTGACACGACGTTGGACATTGGACGTTGGACATTGGACTGAGCGCTCGCCTCGCCGCAGCCGCGTAACATCGGAATAATCTTGCCGGGGTTACACAGGCCTGTCGGATCAAAGGCCGCACGCACGCGCAACATTGCATCCATGTCCTGTTCGGAAAAAATCAGCGACAGCAGCTCGCGCTTATCAAAGCCGACGCCATGCTCGCCGGTGATGCTGCCGCCGGCACGCACACAAGTTTCCATCAATTCGCGCCCCGCCTCTTTAACTCGATGTACCTCATCAGGAGAGCGAGAGTCGAAACAGATCAACGGATGAAGGTTGCCGTCTCCGGCGTGGAACACGTTGGCGATGCGCAACTGGTACCTCGAAGCAATGCGATAAGCAGAGTCAAGCACTTCCGGCAGACGCGAGCGCGGCACCACCGCATCCTGAATCATGGAATCAGGCGAGATGCGGCCGATAGCGCCAAAGGCTCCTTTGCGCGCTGCCCAAAGTTTCTTTCTTTCATTCTCATCGCGAGCGAGACGACAATCGCGCGCACCGTGTTCCAGGCAGATGCTCTTGACACGATCCGCTTCCTCGTCGATTCCTGCTTCGATTCCATCGAGCTCGATTAGCAGCGCGGCCCCGGCGTCCAGGGGCAAACCGGCAGCGAACACGCTGGCTTCCACAGCGCGTATGATCTCGCGGTCCATCATCTCCAAAGCCGCAGGCATTACGCCCGCCGCAATGATTGCTGAAACGGCGTGACTGGCATCGTTCACTTCGGGAAACTCGGCCAGCAACGTGCGCACAGCAGGAGGAATCGGCACCAGGCGCAAAGTTGCTTCCGTGGCAATGCCAAAGGTTCCTTCCGATCCAATAAAGAGACCCACAAGATCGTAACCCGGCTGTTCTGTTCCGGCGCCGCCGAGGTCAACTACCTCGCCGCCAGCCAGCACCACTCGCAAACCCAACACGTGATCCGTAGTCGTGCCATATTTCAGGCAATGAATGCCGCCGGCATTCTCAGCGATGTTTCCACCAATCGTGCAAGTAGGTTGGCTGGATGGATCCGGGACGTAGTGCAGGCCCAGGTGGGCGACAGCACGCGAAACATGGAGGTTCACAACACCAGTTTGAACTGTCGCGGCGCGATTGGCTTCGTCGATTTTCAGGACCCTTCGCATGCGCGCCATTTCAATGACCACGCCTTTGTTAAGCGCCAACGCTCCGCCGGACAAGCCGGTGCCGGCGCCTCGCGGCGTGAATGGAATATTTTCACGCGCGAGCACGCGCATTACCTCCGCAGTCTCTTCAGTCGAAGAGGGAAACACAACGGCTCGCGGCCTATATTTGTGTTGGGGCAAGCCATCACATTCGTAGACAAGCAATTCGTCCTCGTGAGCCAGTACAGCGTCAGCTCCTACTATGGAAGCTAATGTTGCTATGAGTTGATCCACGGCGGTTGATCTACGGAGTCTCGTTTTTTAGAGAGCTGTATATTTACCAGGTCGGAGAGAGCCAATGATACACTACGCGTCTGACATAAGAGCAACTCTCGGCTCAAGAGGTAGTGTCCTGGTTTGAATTTAATCTGTGCGTTCTTTGTGTTCTCTGTGACTCTGTGGTGAATCTTTACGGCGATTGCTCACCACAGATACTCAGAGAACACAAAGGTTACACAGAGAAACTGAAATTAGGACTTTACCCCTCAAAGACCCCGATGCTTATTGAAACCTACTTTCGAGTCCGGCATGAAAAATAGACCCTTCCTGATCGGCATCATTATTATCGCCACCTTGATGTTATTAAACTTTCCCACTCGTGCCGAAGATCTGAAACTTGCTGCGGATCTGATCATCATCAATGCAAGTGTTCACACGATGGATTCGAAGCGCCCTACCGCAGAAGCTTTAGCCATCAAAGGCAATCGCATCGTCGCCGTTGGATCAACCAAAGAAATCAGGGAAATGGCCGGGCCAAACACTCGGGTGATCGATGCTGGGAAGAAAGTCGTGCTCCCTGGTTTTAATGACGCACACGTACATTTCCTGGGAGGCGGTTTTCAGTTGTCCAGCGTCGACCTGCGGGACGCGGATACTCCACACGACTTTGCCGAGCGCATTCGACGTTTTGCGGAGAAGGTGTCCGCCGGCAGATGGATCACGGGTGGAGATTGGGACCACGAACGATGGACCAATGCTACTCTTCCGACAAGAGAGCTCATCGATCGGTTCACGCCGGAAACGCCGGTCTTCGTCAGCCGGCTCGATGGTCACATGGCGCTTGCCAACACTCTGGCACTCCGGTTGGCAGGGATCACGCGCGAAACGCCCGATCCGCCCGGTGGCTTGATTGTGCACGACACCAAAACAGGCGAGCCGACGGGTATTCTCAAAGATGCGGCGATGAGTTACGTCTGGAAAGTTATCCCTGATCCGAGTTTTGACGAAAAGCTTGCGGCCGCACGTGCTGCAACCGCGCACGCTGCGAGTCTCGGCGTCACCAGCGTGCAGGATATGTCTGCCGGCAATGACGTCGGTGTGTATCAAACTCTGCTCGAGCGAGACGAACTAAAGACACGAATCTACGCTGCTTCGCCATTGCCATCATGGCAGCGCCTCGCCGGCACCGGCGTGCGTGCGAATTTCGGAAGCGCAACGTTGCGAATCGGCGGCCTCAAAGGGTTTGCGGATGGCAGCCTGGGTTCGACTACTGCTTTTTTCTTCGAACCATACGAGGATGCGCCGAATACTCATGGTCTTACCGGAGATGAGATGTTTCCCGAAGGTGCAATGCTCGAACGCGTGCGACGGGCAGATCTGGCTGGTTTACAAATCATGATCCATGCTATCGGCGATCGGGCAAATGATTCGATCCTTTCGATCTATGAAAAGGTAGCGCATG
>DASWDX010000236.1:0-7144 GCA_036395055.1 Pyrinomonadaceae bacterium
CGGCATCAGATCATCAAAAGACAACTGCGCGTCATCGACCGGCTCGGTGAATTCTCCGTGACGAATTCTATGTCGAGGAACGTCCAGCGCTTCACGAACGGCGTCGAGATGAAAACGAATGATATGCGGCGTAACACGAACCGAAGGAATGCGCCGCTTGCGGGCAAGCCGACGCACGGTTGATTCGCTGACTTGCAAGACCTTAGCAAGCTGACGAGCAGTAAGGAATTCTTCGCGCTCTTCCATGACTTATGATTCGTAATCCTATAGCAATTACAAAACTTCAGCCAAACATAAAACAGGCTAAAGTTCAGGGTCCAACTTTAGCCTGGTCTAGTTCTAAAGAGACAAGCTGAGGTTTGCACTTGAACTATTTTCGAGTTGCTTAATTTCGAGCCTGTTTAATCGAGAGTGCTACGCGGTAGACGGCGGCGCCGTCGATTTCGACGTCCTTGCTGACAGGGTCGCCGCCATTAGGTTTTGCCGTGATGCGATATCTGGCGACGTCCGGCGCCAGACGAAACACAAAAGCACCGATCTCATTCGTGATGCGGCCATCAATCTTCCTTGCAGTGCCGTCATCTTCAATCTTTGCCAGCTCAATGCGAACGTTGGGCACGCTGCGGTCATCCTGGTTGAAAACGCTTCCACGAATAAAAGCAATGGAGCCCTCGTCGATAGAGAGCACCAGGCGATCACCAAGAGAGCGAGTTTGTCCGGCTTTGACGGCGATGTCCTCAATCGACCCAACACTGAGTCCGGGTTTGCGCAAGGTCACACCATAGCGGCCAGGGGCGAGTCTCGAGATTACAAATTGGCCATTCTTATCGGTCAGGCCACGGGCTACTTCCCGTTCTCCTTGTCTGACGATCACTGAAACTCCACCGGGTGTGCCGGTCTCGACCTTTACCTTGCCCTTAATTCCGCCTGTCGCTCGATCCTGCGCAAACAGGCTTGCGGCCGGCAAGGCGAGACTAAAGAGCAGAAGAACTAATTTGGTGCGCTTCATTAATTGAATAATACCATCCCCCGCGCCGGGCGCTGGACTCTGAACGTAGTGGTTGATGCTCAGGATCGACTCAACTGTTGTCCCATTTCAGAACCAGGAGCGGTACCTGCTTTCGGTTTTGTTTCGAGTTGTACACGAAAGGATGACATGAGCGAGACTTGCGGCGGCTCGCCACCGCCCCCGTTCCATATTCGTCGACCAACGATGAACCAATACCGGAAGCGATGGGTGTAGTATCCGGTCACTGTTCGGAATTCTGATTTGCCCACCTGAACAAAGTTGGCTACCCGGCATGTACCTCGTATAATCCGCATGAATGATTTTTTTCCCTAAGTCTTAATAAGCTTTCAAATGGTTATCACTCGCAACATCGGGAAGCTGCTCGCTTTATTGTTTGTCGTTGCCCTTTTTTTCGCGACAGCTTTACCGGGCCTGGCTCAGCAATCCGATCCTAAAGCACAACGCCCGCGACAGGTATTCCCGGGAGCTGAGCAACAACCCGAGGAAGTTGTAAAGGTCGACACTGATCTCGTTTCTCTGGATGTGGTAGCGAATGATTACGAAGGCCGACCGAAACGGAATCTCAGACAAGAGGATTTCAAGGTTTACGTCGATGGAGTGGAACAACCGCTCGCATTCTTTCAGGTCGAGCAGCGGAGTGGTGAGCCGCGTCCGCTGGCCGTAGTATTCGCGCTCGACATTTCGGGCAGTATGACTGCCGAAGAGATAGAGCGTCTGAGAAATGCACTGAACGCATTCTCGGCGAAACTTGCGGGCCACTCCGCGCTTTACGCGGTCATGGCTTTCGGCATGAACGTGAAAGTTCTGCAGAAGTTTACGTCGGAACCCGACAAGCTTAGCCGGGCTTTGGAGCGCATCGCGCGCGAGCCAAATGGACTCTCAACGCACACCTACGATGCTGTTGACGATGCGATTCGCCTGCTTGTGCGTCATGCGCCGCGCACGCGGGAGCGGCGTCTGATGAAACGCGCGGTGCTGGTCGTCACTGACGGCTTTCCGGTTGGCGACACTGTTTCCGCGCACACTGTCATTGAGCGTGCAAATGCCGCCGACGCCAGCATCTACGTGGTTACTCTTCCTTCCTACTCACGAGTGTTAGCCGTCTCAACGCAAACTCCGCTGCCGACGCCTTTGGACGTTAGTGGATTAGCTGACTTGACGGGGGGCAGAAGTGTCTATGTAGACGAAAATAGTTACGAACCGTTATTTCGCGCGTTGGCTGAGGAAGTTACTTCATCGTATGTGCTGGCGTTCTATCCACCGGAACAGAAGCGTCGCGATGGCCAGTTTCACAGTATCAGGGTTGACGGTCCAGGGGGGTTAACTCTGCGGCAAAGTCGCCCGGGTTTTCAGGCGGAGAAAACCAGACGGCAGGAGCGGTAGGCAGACGGCAGGCTAAAGAATTTGTGGTTGTAGGTTAAACGACAGGAGCTGGATTTGTGGCGTTTGTTCTGTCTACTGCTTCCTGCTCCTGCCTCCTGTCTTTTTAGAATTCGTCCTCGTCCTCATCCTCATCCAGATCTTCTTCTTCAACGATGTCCAGCTCTACCGGATCGAGTCCGACTACTTCAAGCTCGGTACCGCATTCCTCACAAGAAACGCTTTCTCCCTTATCAGTGTCCGTATCCACGTGGACATCAGCATCACACTCGGGACATATTCCAGTCGGCACTTCTATACCTCCAACAGAATTTTAAGGCAGCAATCCACCCAACCCACGCGGTGATCCTGCCTGAGGTTATGATTGACCCGCAACAATCTAACCGCGCCTGTGGGTTTTTGCAACAACCTTTTTGGCGGTGTTTTGCCCAAATAAAAAGACTCCAAGCCAGGCATTCTTGCCGCTAGTTCGTCCGCGAAAGGAGAGGCTGGAATGTTTGTCCTATCTCTAAATGGACATCAAGCAGCGCTGTGGATTCCCACAGCAACTCGATCCGTACCTGACCGCGAAGCTGAACGTGTTAACATAGCCATCGACTGTTTAGCGCCGCCTCGCAGAGTTATCAACCAGGACCAATAATTCCCCCATGCTCGCGTTCATAAAACGGCGACAATTTAGTCTTGCGTTACTGCTTTGTTTCGTACTCATCGTTGTCGGTTCTTATTTCTCTCTGGCAAGGAACCGAAAGGGTGATTATTCCGCACAGGTCCGGAACACAAGCAATAGGTCCACCTTCTACAACCACGCAACGGGTAACACTCCAACACACTCGGTTTCGTTAGATTCAGATAACGACGGCATCCCTGACGCTGCTGAGCTGCAAAGCTTTATGGATCGCGAAAACTTTCGCAAGTGGTTCACAGTAATCGCCGAAAGCCAGTTTTACCATTTGAGTGAGCAGTGGAAGGCGGAGCAGAGAGATTGCGCCGGGCTGGTGCGCTTTGCGTGGCGCGAGGCGCTGCGTCGTCATGATCGGACATGGTTTCAAAAGATGGGACCGGGCTACACGGCGATCGCGCCCGACGTTATCCGTTACAACCTCGAGCAGGGCCCGCTGGGTGAAAAACTTTTTCGCACGAGTTTCGGCTCATATAAAGACGGCGAATTGGCTAGCGGAACTTTCTCGGAGTTTGCCGACGCTCGTAGTCTCAAGAGTTTCAATGTCAAATTCATCAGCCGTGATCGTCATTATGCGGAAGCCGGCGACCTGCTGTTTTTCTACCAACCTTGGGTGCAAAAGTTTCCCTTTCACGTAATGATTTTTCTGGGCAGGGCAAAATTGAGCAATGAATCTGCAAGTGACTGGGTGGTCTACCACACCGGCTCTTCGCCAACCGACGAAGGAACGGTAAAAAAGGTTGAGCTATCGGTTCTCGATCATCACCCGAACAAACGCTGGCGCCCGACGGAAAGTAATTCCAATTTCCTCGGCTTCTACAGACTGAAAATCCTCGACTGAACCTCGAAGTTGGACCTTTGCTGGCCCGAAGGAGGCTGCGACCGTGCTTGAAATGAACTCTCGTTCTTATCGCGTCCTGACTACTTCTTTGATTTATCTGCTGGCGATTGCCGGGGCGTTGACTATTGCCACGCTGCGATCGCGGGCAAAACTGAAAAGGGAAATTAATACAAAACCCGCCTACTCCGAGACTGAAAGGCGCCCTTCCGGCAAGCCGTTCTTTTCCCTCTCAACTCACCGCACTTATGGAACCAGCGACAACGCGCGTCTCTGGGTCGACTACCAGGGTGTCGACCATCTGGACTTTCGCGTTTATCAGGTGAAGGATCCGCGCAAGTTTTTCACTCAGTTAAAAAATCCCCATCAGATGGGAGAACACGAAGAGGAAGAAGTTGTCAGCTCATTGCCACACCGCAAGTCCTTTCTGGAAAAAGTGCGCGGTTTTAAGCGCTGGGCCTATTCCGGAATCAAAGCGTTCGTGCGCGGGCAGCTTCAGCATGATTCGCGCCAGGCCTTCAATCAAAAGTTTCGCAAGGAGGCCGATCCAATTCGCACGCCGCTTAATGTTTCCGATTATGCTCGTGTGCCGTTGCTCAATCCTGATCTGCTCGTAAGCAGTTGGCGCGAGCCCTTGCCGCCGTTGGAAAACGAATACGACCAGCGCATGATTCCCCTGGGTAAACGTACGCCAGGCGTCTATCTGATAGAAGCGGTTGAAAATGATTTGCGCGCTTATACTGTCGTCGTGGTCACTGACTTGACTATGATCGACAAGACCACTGGCGATGGAGAGTTGCTTATTTACACCGTTGACCGCAAAACCGGCGAGCCGCGACCAGGTGCGCAGGTTGAAATCGTAAAGGAGAAAAAGACGGTTGCCAGCGGTGTTACCGACAAGCAGGGCATTCTGAGAACGAAGATCGAAAAGAAGAAGCCGGCAGCGAACACTGGCGATGAAGGTGGTGATGCCGAGCCTCGTCAGGAAGGTCCTGCACCGGAGGAGACTGATTCCGAGTCTTTGCTGATCCTCGCAAAACAGAGCAACAACTTTGCGATCTCCGATCTCGGCTCGATGTATTTCGGCGGCTATGAGGATGAAGCAGAAGGAGAAAACATTAAGGGTTACATTTACACCGACCGTCCAGTCTACCGGCCAACTCATAAAGTCAGTTTCAAAGGAATCGTTCGTGCCGTCGATGAGAAGGGAACCTATAAAGCGATTAGCGACGATACTGTGAACGTCACAGTTGAAGATCCAAACGGCGCCAACGTCTTCACCAAAGAACTCCCGCTGTCTCCTCGTGGCACCTTCAACGGTGAATTAGAGATTGCGGAAGCAGCGCCGTTGGGCAGCTACCGCATTGCCGCGGAAGTAGGCGGGGGTTCGGCGGGCGGCAACTTTGAAGTCGCGGAATACAAAAAACCGGAATACAAGGTGACGATTTCCGCGCCGGGGAAATTCGTTCAGGCCGGACGAAAAACCAACTTCTCCATCGACGCGCGCTATTTCTTCGGCTCGCCTGTCGCCAACGCGGAAGTGAAGTACTACATCTATCGCTCGCGTTATTACGCCTGGGGTTTTGATGGTGACGACTCAGATGACTTGACTGACGAGTCGGACAGTGAAGATGAGTACTCGCAGTTTTACCGCGGTGGCGATGATATGGTTCAGGAGAGCGAGGGCACTCTCGACGCGCGTGGTCACCTCAATGTTGAATTCCAGGTCCCGCAAACGGAAGAGACCGATACATACGATTACAGTTATCGTCTGGAAGCGCAGGTGACGGATTCTGCTCGCCGCACCATAGATGGCGCCGGGAGCTTTATCGCTACTCGTGGCACTGTGGTCGCAAATGCTGATCCTGATCGTTACGTCTATAACAAGGGCGACGTCGCTAAGATCCGGGTGACAACCAGCGATTATGAAGGGCGGCCTGTTTCCGCAAAGGTCCAGCTTCAGTTTGTCGAGCGCACCTGGACCAAAAAGGAGAAGCAAGCTGAGGATGATGAGTACTCATATCCCGAGAATGAAATGCACGAGCGGCAGATAGCATACGCCGACGTGCAAACCGATTCGCAAGGACAAGCCAGCTACGATTACACCACTACTGAAGACGGAAACATCTCAATCAAGACGGTGATTTGGGAGAACGGGAAGCCGGTAGCTTCGATCGGCGGTTATCTCTGGGTAACAGAACGCCAATACGCCTGGTCCGATTCTTCCTACTACAGCGAAGACTACAAGTCGATAAAGCTCGTTCCGGATAAGAAGTCGTACAAACCAGGCGAGACTGCTCACGTCCTGGCGATTCTGCCGACAGATAACGCTCATCTTTTGGTCAGCACCGAACTGTCGACGATCATGTCCGTCCAGCATGTTAGCTCACCCGGCAGATCAATCGTACTCGACATTCCAATCGAGACTAGTTACGCGCCCAACGTCTTTCTCAACGTGTCGTATGTCAAAGGCGGCGATATGTACACAAGCGATCAGCGGTTGGTGGTGCCGGCGCGCGATAAGATGCTGAACCTCGAAATCATCTCGAACAAGAAAGAATACAAGCCGCGCGAAACGGCATCGTATACGATTCTCGCGCGCAATGCCGATGGCGCGCCGGTATCCGGTGCCGAGGTTAGTCTGGGCGTAGTTGACGAAGCCATCTACAGCGTCGCGCCGGATTATGCCGGAAACATTCGCAGCGAGTTTTATGGCATGCGTTACAACAGCGTAGAGACGCATTTGTCAATCAGCTACACCTTCACCGGTTTTGCGGGTGACAAGCCAATCGATCTCGCAAAGAACAAGTCTGCCTACCAGCTTGCGGATTTCAAGAACGAAGGCGACCTGGTCCAGCCGAGCATCAGGAAAAACTTCAAAGACACTGCCTTTTGGCAACCCGATGTAATAACAGGCGCGGATGGCCGCGCCACTATCAAAGTTGATTTGCCTGACAACTTAACCACCTGGCGTGCGACCGCGCGCGCGGTGACAGCCGACACGAAGGTTGGCGCCACGAAATATAAGGTGGTCGCGCGCAAAGATGTGATCATGCGACTCGAGACGCCGCGTTTCGTCACGCAAGGTGATACGGTCACTCTCTCCGGAATCATTCACAACTATCTCAATGCCGAGAAATCAACGCAGATTTCGTTGGAGGTTAACGGAGCACAATTACAAAACTCAGGAAAGCAGACAGTCACGATTGGCAAACAA
>DASWDX010000237.1:0-4906 GCA_036395055.1 Pyrinomonadaceae bacterium
GCGCGAATTAATGGCGACGTAATGGTCGTGGGTGGTACCTACAGACATGCTGACAAACAGCCATTGCGCAGTGCGGGAACTCAGACAATTATGTATGCCGGTTACGAGCAGGAGCTGCAAAAGCTGATGCGCAACCCCAAAGATCTGCTGGCTCCACACTGGTCTGCCGGATACATCGGTCTTAGACTCCTCGCTATATTGTTTTGGTTCATCGTGTCTCTGGCTTTGACTGCGGCGATGCCCGGAACGATCAGCCGCGGGATTGCGCGTCTGCAATTGACGCTCGGTCGCGTGGCGATTATTGGCATCGTCGGCTCTCTGATAATTGGTCCCGGAGTTATTTTGAGTCTGAGCTACCTGCCCTACATGATCAGCCTTCTGATAGGTCTGATGGCGCTTCTCCTGGTTGTGGTCGCCTTGTTGTTTGGACGCGTGATCATTTACGCCGCAACCGGTCGTTGGTTACAACGGAAGCTATTAAAAAATGGTACTACCTCGGAAGCGGTCGCCCTTCTCTTTGGCACCATTTTCTGGATTGCGCTTTCGTCTCTGCCGTATATTTGGCCGCTGGTTTTTGCGGTCGTATTCGTGACGAGTCTGGGCCTCGCGCTGACGGCGCGCTATCGGGTTGGGTGGAAGCGACGGCAGGAAAGCTAAGTTGAGATTTTTCTCTCACAAAAAGCTAAAAGATTCAAAAATTTCAGACGAATCCAACTTCTCGTGCATCCAAAGCTCTTTAGGCGTTAGGTTGCGGATATTTGTGCAACTTTTTCGAACACCCGGCGTGAATATTCAGCATGCGTGCGCGTCGCATAGCCATTAGAACGAGCAACTTAAGAAGAACATTCGTCGCGCCTTATGCGTAACAGACTGGGAACGCCAGCATGGCACTGCCATAGTCCAACATTTGTCAGGTCTAAAAAACGAACAGGAGGGGTGATGAAAGCGCCGTTTCTCGCAATCGCGCTGGCACTGGTTGGAGTACTTGCCGGCTTCAGTGCCGATGCACAAACACCAAATCCCACACCGCCAGGCGGTGATGAAAACATCACACCGAATAGGGCCGTGGGCGAGCTAAAAGTGATCGACGCGACCGCCAGGCAGTTGATCATTAAGACCGATGCCGGCTCACTCGTTACTGTAGTTCTCAACGACAGTACCGCCTACATGCGTGTGGCGCCGGGCGAAAAGAGTCTGACTAACGCCACAAAAATTACTTTTGCGGACCTTGCCGAGGGCGACCGAGTGGCGGCCATGGGTAAGGTTGCCGACGACCATAAGTCTGTTCCTGCCAGGGCTGTCCTGGTGATGACCAAAGCGGACATCGCGAAAAAGCAGGAAGCAGAACGCGCCGAATGGAAGAAGCGAGGTGTACTCGGCATTATCACGGCCCTCAAGCCAGAGACCAAAGAGATCACCATCTCGAGTCGGACGATGGCCGGCCCACAGCCACTGATCATTCCTGTTTCGGACAAAGTAGAGATGCGTCGTTATGCGCCGGATTCGATTAAGTTTACCGACGCCAAACCGGCAAATTTTGCTGAGCTTAAGGTTGGCGATCAGCTTCGCGCGCTGGGTGAACGCAGCGTCGATGGTAGCGCCTTCAATGCTGAAAAGGTTGTAACTGGTTCTTTCAAAACCGTCGCCGGCACAATCACCGCAGTCGATTCGGCGACTGGTGAAGTGAAGATCAATGACCTCCAGACAAAACAGTCGCTAACGATCGTGGTTAAGCAGGACGCTGTACTCAGAAAGTTTCCTGCGGCTAATGAGATGGGCGGCATGATGATGGGTCGCGGGCCAGGCGCCGGCGGGGCCGCCGCAGGTCAGACTCCACCGGCAGGACAGGCAGCGAGTAGGCCGCAGCCAAACGGCGGCCAAGGACCGGGAGCTGGCGGTCCGGGAGGCGGAATGCGCATGGGTGGCGGTGGCGGGATGAACATACAGGACATGCTCGAACGCCTGCCGACTATCTCGATCGCCGATGTAAAAGTTGGCGACACGATTATTGTTTCCAGCACCAGGGGCGCCGATCCGTCGCGTTTGACAGCCATTAGTCTTATTTCCGGTGCGGATACGCTCCTTAACCTGCTGGCGGCGAGGCAACCACAGGCAGGCGGCCAGACGGCGCCAAATCCGGCGGCCGGCTTAGGTAGCGGCATTCAATTTGGCATTGGTTTGCCCTAAATAATTAATTGGTCAAAACCCGCGGCACGCCGCCGGGTTCTTCATTAGACGCGGTCCAGGGTCACGTCCTCGGTAGGGTCTTATTATGAACGTCTCCACAAGTCTTTTGCGGCAGTCTTTAGGCGTCGCTTTAATTGTTTTGCTGTCAACGATGGCTGCGCTTGCCCAGCAGACACGAGCAACAGTGCGCGGTGTAATCAAGGATGAACTAGGCGGCACAATTGTCGGTGCGACCGTGAACCTCACTGACGCGGCCGGCCTCGAAAAAACTGCCACTACCAACGGCGAAGGCGTATATGTTTTCAGTGGCCTTGCACCAGGAAAATATTCGCTGCGCGCGACCGCGCCGGGATTTGCAACCACGGATGATAGTGAGGTGGATCTGACAGCCGGTGCGCGCAAGTCGTTGGACGTTACTTTGAAGGTTACGATTGAAGAGCAAAAGGTAACAATCGCCGCGGAGACTCCGCTTAGTACAGAATCAACCAACAATGCCAACCAGACCTTGATAACCGGGAAGGATCTTGATGCCTTACCGGACGATCCTGACGAGTTGGCTGCGGCGTTACAGGCGCTGGCTGGTCCTTCGATGGGGCCGAATGGGGGGCAGATTTTCGTGGACGGTTTTTCCGGCGGCCGGTTGCCTCCCAAAGAGTCGATTCGGGAGATTCGAATTAATCAAAACCCGTTTGCGGCGGAAAATGACCAGCCTTCAGGCCGGATCGATATTTTGACCAGACCGGGGACAGACAAAATACGAGGCAGCGCCTTTTTCAATTTTCAAGACGAAAGTTTTAACTCGCGCAATCCTTTTGCTACGAGTTCGCCTAAACGCGCGCCGTTTCAGGTCAGGCAGTTCGGTGGAAATCTAGGTGGGCCACTCCGGAAAAAGAAAGCTTCTTACTTCCTCGATTTCGAGCGACGCGAAATTGACGACAACGAATTGGTCAAGGCGACTGTTCTTGATGCGAACCTTAACCCGTTTGACCTTGGGTTGGGCGTTGTGGTTCCGCGTCGAAACGTTACCTTCAGCCCGCGCCTCGATTATCAGATAAATAGCAATAACACACTGATCGCGCGCTACAGTTATACGCATTCAAGCACCATCAATAGTGGCGTCGGCGGATTCTCATTGCCAGAACGTGCTTACGATTCGTCTTCGACGCAACAAAACATTCAGCTCACCGAGACGGCAGTGTTGAATGCGTCGATGATTAACGAAACGAAGTTCCAGTTTACTCGCCAGCGTGCCGAGAGCCTGGCGGATAACACACTGCCTGCTCTTAACGTCAGCAGTTCTTTTATCGGCGGCAGCTCACAGATCGGGCACTTGATAAATACCGAGCAGCGTTGGGAACTACAAAACTTCCTCGCCTACCAAAAAGGAAATCATGCATTCAAGTTTGGCGGCCGCCTGCGCGGTATAAACATAACCGACATCAACCCAAATAACTTTGGCGGAACGTTTACTTTTACAGGCGCGCTGGTTCCGACTCTGGATGCCAACAATCAGCCAATCACCAACCAGCCCATTTTTGCGGACAGCCTGGAGCGCTACCGAAGAACGCTGCTGGGCCAGCAACTTGGACTTACGCAATTGGAGATTCGCGCCCTGGGCGGAAACCCATCACAATTGAGCATCGCCTCCGGGAATCCGAAGGCAAGCGTTTCGCAAACCGACTTTGGTGTCTATATCCAGGATGATTGGCGCGTGCGCCCAAACCTGACCTTCAGCTACGGCTTGCGTTACGAGGGACAAACAAACATCCACAGCATACTAAACTTCGCGCCGCGTCTGGCAGTCGCCTGGTCGCCGGGCGCCGCAAACAGCGCCAAGCCCCCAAAGATGGTTATTCGCGCTGGTGGCGGCGTCTTCTACAACCGTTTCGGCGAAGACAATACGTTACGGGCCAATCGCTTCAATGGCGTGAATCAGCAACAGTTCTCCCTTCGCGAGGTACCTCTTTATCAATGTGTGTCCGGAGCGCCTGCGAATACGAATTCAGCTTGTTCGATCACTCAGGCTGGCAGCCAAACGTTAGTTGGCCATTTGGAGTTCATCCCTCCTTCTCTGAGTTCTTTGGATTCTTTTCCGGCGTTGCCCCCGACGAGCAGTTTGAACCCCACGCAGCAGATCACCTGGCGCGTAGCCGACGATCTTCAGGCTCCAGTTGTTTACCTAGCGGGCACACAGGTCGAACGCCAGCTACCGAAACGGTTCACACTGTTTGCCGGTTTGTTCCTGATCCGCATTCAACATGTGATTCGCGCGCGCGACATTAACGCGCCGATCCCCGGAACAAACGGAACCCGTCCTTTTGGCAACGTCGGGGAGATCTATCAATACGAGTCGAGCGGCAGGTTTAATCAGAATCAGTTGTTCATTGGTTTCAATAATCGATTTAGCCGGGCACTGACATTCTTCTCGAGTTACTCGTTGAGTAAAACCAACAACGACACCGACGGACAGGGCGGTTCGCTCTTTCCCGCCAACTCTTACGATCTAACGGGAGAGTTCGGGCGTGCCGCTTTCGATGTCCGGCATCGTTTCACCTTCGCCGGCACAATCAATCTGCCCTGGTGGCAGTTGAGTTTGAATCCATTTATCGTGGCGAGTTCGGGAAGACCCTTCAATATCACAAGCGGTCAGGACACGAATGGAGACAGACTGTTCACCGAGCGTCCATCGTTTGCTCCAGCAGGTGTGGATTGCAATAAC
>DASWDX010000238.1:0-3489 GCA_036395055.1 Pyrinomonadaceae bacterium
AAACCCTTCCCGCGGCGTTTCTTTCACGCGGTACTCCGGAGTCTGCAAGACAAGATAGATCAACGGAGCGAACACGCCGACAGGGTCACAGTCCTCACATTTCTGACTAGTCTCGATTGCGCGAATTACCGTTTCCCACAACAGTAGATCATAGGACGTGACCTGCGGTGAGCCGACAATTGGCACTACCTTGTCGACGAAATCAGGGTAGGAGACTGCCCATTCGAAAGCCTGCATACCGCCCATTGATATTCCAACGATCGCATGTAGATGATCCAGACCCACCACTTCGCTGATTAGACGATGCTGTGCTCGTACCATGTCCCGGATCGTGAAGCGGGGAAAGCGCTTACCTGGCTGATTCTTGCTGTTCGAAGGTGAGGTTGAAACGCCGTTACCGAACGGATCGACGGCGATGATGTAGTATTTGGTTGAATCGAACACATTCCCAGGGCCGACCTTGGGACGCAGCTGCTCAGTTTTCCCGGAAAACCACATGGGCACCAGCACGGCATTTTTGCGTTCCGGGTTGAGACGGCCGAAGGTTCGAAAGCCGACTCTGCAGGGATCAATGGCCTGGCCGTTCTCGAGTACACACCGACCTAGGTCCGCAACCCGGAGTTCGTCCTTCGTCTGGGCAACAGATGCAGAGGCGAACATGCAGATGAGGGTGAATTGCAAAAGGAATCGATACATGGCTTCGCTCCAATTCTGATGTCCAGAAGCTACTGGAGATGTCACGGTTCCAAAGATGGCCAGAACGTCTCATACAAAGTCTCATACCAACCGAGCAAGAACTCGTTACCGTGTAATGCCGTTAGGCACTGACACAGCCACCATTAGCGCCGTGCGATTCGGCTCTGGTGATTAGCCACAATCTGCCATCGACCGCTCTGATTCACGTACACACGGGTGAAGTAGAACTAGCCACCGATGTCCTCTTCTTTCACGAGCTTTTTGGGTAGAGAGGCCGGTCACGACAGCCGTATTCCCGTAGAGCCGCACCTTACATTCATCGAGAATGAATGACTCGTACTTGAGGTTACCAGACCTGAAATCCTGCATCACGTCGGCCTTGTTCTTCACCAGGCCTATAGTGCTCATCACGGTGTAGTCATCGGAATAGATGCGGTTGAGAGCGACTGTGTCACCTCGAAGAAGAGCTTGGACTCGCTCGGTCTCTAGTCTCAGCACCTCTCGCTGAGCCTTGCTTTTTCTGACTGCCCTTTTGCTGGCTGTCTGACATACGACGATAGGTGAGACTGTAATGATCAATACAGCAATGGCGAGAATGCTTTTCACTTGATGTCCTCTTGAGGTTTTCGCTTCACCTTCAAGAATCGCTGCTCTCAAGGGAGCACAGTGCAAGAGCTTGTAGGACGGCGGCGCGAGATATCAACAGCCCGCAAACACCGCTTCATGTCGTTGTTAGGCGGTGCGTTGTGTGAGCGGGATCACCTCAAAAGCTCTTCAAATCCTGCTTGCACGGCAGAACGGGGTGAATGGTCGACGCCGTATGCGATTCGCAAGCGCCACGCGAGGGCGACCTTTAGAAGGTTTGCCTCTTCGGTCGCGATCGCAAAAAAACGAAGGCCCCTCGCGAACCGATTGCTGCCCTGCGACATGGCTTCCGTTTCGCGAACCCTGTCGTCAGTATCCCGATCACCGAGCACTAGAACGAAATCTCTGGAAAAGGCCCGTGCAAGAATTGAAGAATCCAGCAACGTTCCCTTGAAGCCATAGGGAAAGCTCTCAGACATCTTAGGTAACGCGTACCTGCCGGGGCTGGAGGCGACCGCGCGCCGAAAACGCAGATGGGGTGCGAACAAAACCAAGCGGTGAACTAACTGGCCGCCGGCAGAGTGTCCCACAATGTCATACGTCGCCGTCCGCAGTCGGAGTTCTTCCCGCACCCTGTCGAAGACGCGCTCGATTGTAGCGAATGCCCACATCGACTCGGGAAGGAGTTTTCCGTCAGGGCCAAGCATGTTGCCGAAAGCGTATGTATCACCGGGATAGTTCCTCTCGGAAAACTCAGGTGCGAGCAAGATGAAGTTGTGCTTCTTCCCGTAAACGGCTCCAAGGTCTCGCGCTTCTTGAGCGGTGCGGCTGCTCCCGTGCATGAGAAAGACGACGCGAGTCCCGGGATCGATCTGATTCGGCCGGTAATAGTAGACGGTAATCGGCGGGGCTGGATTACCAAGCGAGGCGTCGAAGACGAAATTACCAATCGGGTCCTTGAGTAATTTTTGGTTGCTGGATGACTGCGCTCGCGCACCGCTCGATATGAGCGATAGTAAAATGCTGACAATGATGCATCCGCAACCGATCAATTGCCGCAACGTACAATCCTTAAAACTGCGAGCTCCAGACATACAACGCTGCGCTTAAGAGGCGAGCCCACTCACCTACCAAAGAAGCCGCCTACCGGCCAAATCCGCTGCAAGCTTTTGTCGGCGGCGACTCACAGCGACGTGCTAGCCGCTGTGTCTAGCGAATGCGCTTCGCCTCAACTTCGCTATCGCCTATCGTGTACAGGATCGCAACGACACGCCCGCTTGTGTCGCGCACGAATCTTTCCAGTACTGGAAAACCGGGCGTGAAAAACGTATCGAACTTGCCAGGCAATATTTCCACTGGACGATCATTGCCCCAGCTCTCGTAGAGCTTATCCCCTCTACGCATAACCTTGATCGCGCCGCCCTCGCCGTTCGCGCCAAAGCGATAGTCGCCCACGTATTCGTCGAAGTGAGCGATCGCCGCCATGAAAACCTGTCGGTTCGGGTTAGGCAGAATCGTCTCCTGAAACAGCAGAACCTTCCAGACGCCACCGCGGCAAACGAAGACCTCTGTCATACGGGAGGTCGCACCAAAGGATGCGCCCGATGGTTTGTGAGTGAAGCTCCAGCGCTTGGTGAAGCTCAGAATCGCAGTGTTGCCAGCGAAGCGGGCGCGAACATCTGCCGGCTGCTCTGCAGATCCGAATGTCACGGTCCCTTCCGGCGCGCGAAATGGCGTCAGCACCTGTGCCTTAGACAGGACCATGCCGCTCTCGGAAATAAACAGCAGTTCGTCGTCCAGGATCCTGGCCTGAGCGGCAACATCTCGCCGGTTATGGGCAGCCCAATATTCGTGTGCGACAGCCCGCAGTGCTCGCTCGCTAGAAACGCACGGGCGTAGCGGAGAACGGCCCTGCGCGCGCGCGCCCGCCATGAGGAGCAGAATCATAGTAATTGCACTTAGCACCGTCCGCATGTTGACCTCCAATGCGTCGGGATATTTGCGCTACCGAACGCTGATGCGCTTCAGCGGCGAGCGATTCCACGAATCTCCGATTCACATTACAACTAACCGAACGCGCCCCGAGTCCGCTGTAAGCGCTTATAGGCATCGCCCTCCGGGGGACATTTATTTCTTTCTTTCAGCAGCTTCAACTTCCGTGAGCATCTTTTGTAACGACACTTTTGGTAATAATCTACCGTTCAGTAC
>DASWDX010000239.1:0-10518 GCA_036395055.1 Pyrinomonadaceae bacterium
AGCTTCGAGCACATAGGTTTTTTCCAGTTGGTCCAAATGGGCGGTGAGATTCAGACCCTCTTCGGGAAACTCAAAAGTCTCCGCAATGCGGTAGGGATTGTAGTTCGAAATCTTCTCCGGTAAACGTTCAGGTTGGATCGAATCGGTTGTTTCCAGTGCGACCGCGCGCTCAATGGCATGCTCAAGTTCGCGGACATTTCCGGGCCACGTATACTGTTCCAACAAACGCACAGCCGGCTCACTTATAGTCAAACGGCGACCGGCATCAGCGCAGAATTTTTCAATAAAGTGGTTCGCAAGTTCCCTAATGTCTTCCGGCCTCTCGCGCAGCGAGGGAAGCTCTATTGGAATGACCGAAATTCGGTAGAACAGATCCTCGCGGAAAGTTCCCTCCTTAACCATGCTCCCGAGATCACGATTCGTCGCGGCGATTACGCGCGTATCGACTGTAGTCTCTTCAGTGGCGCCAACCGGCCGCAACTTCCTTTCCTGCAATACGCGCAAGAGTTTTACTTGCATTGCCGGAGACATCTCACCGATCTCGTCAAGGAAGACGGTTCCGGTGTTAGCGGCTTCAAAGAGTCCTTTGCGATTTGTATTTGCTCCGGTAAATGAGCCCTTTACGTAACCGAAAAGTTCCGACTCCAGCAAGGTCTCGGTGAAAGCGCCGCAGTTAATCGAAACGAAAGGTTTCTCGGCTCGGGGACCTAGATCGTGGATCGCTCGCGCCACCAACTCCTTTCCGGTTCCCGACTCGCCTGTGACCAGGACGGTCGACTGTACCTGCGCGACCGTTTCAATCATCTGGTAGAGCGCCTGCATCTTGGGGGACCTGCCGATGATGTTGTTGAGTTTGCCGCGTGTGCGCTGGCCTTGAATTAAGGTTTTGTTTTCCTCGAGTAGCGCTTCCTTCTCCTTTATCAAGGTGATCTTTTCCAGGGCGCGTGCGACGGTCTCCTTAAGCAAATCGTTGTCGAAGGGTTTTTGCACGAAATCATAGGCACCCAACAAAAAAGCTTCCCGCGCGCTGTCAACATTTGCAAAGGCGGTCATCATGACAACTTCGATATCAGGCAATAGCTCGCGCGCTGCGCGCAGCAGCTCGATGCCGTTCATATCGGGCATGCGCACGTCAGAAATAATTAAGTCGGAAGGAGCGGCGCGCAAAAGATCCATTGCCTCACGACCGCTTTCGGCCGCGCGGACACTGTGCCCCTCACGCTGGAAAAGGTGCGTCAAAAACTGGCGCATGCCTAATTCATCATCAACTATTAAAAGGTTAGCCATACAAATCAGAAGTTAGAAGCTCCTTGGCTTCTTCGCTTTCACACGGCAACTCAATCGTGATCGTTGTTCCTCGTCCCTCACGGCTATGGACATTAATTGTACCACCATGATCGCGAATGATTTGATAAACAATGGAGAGTCCCAATCCGGTGCCTCCCGTAGTTGAGGAGAAAGGCTCAAAGAGATGTTCCACCTGTTGCGGTGCCATTCCTCGTCCGGTATCGGAAAAGGCTATTCTCAAGCGGTTATGCGAATGATTTTGCACGCCGGCCCGTAAGGTACCGCCGGTAGGCATAGCCTGCAAAGCATTTCGCGCAAGATTCCAGAAGACCTGCTGGAGCTGTTCTGAGTCAGCGTTAATTAGAACGGGAGAAGCAGGAACTTCTGCTTCGATAGTTTGATTTTCTTTTACTTCCGCGCTGTGACGCAGCAGCGTGAACGTTTGCTTCAGTAATTCTCCCACATCGACCTTTGACTGAATGATTGAACGCGGACGTGCATAATTCAGAAAGTCACTAATAATCCTGTTCAGCCGATCCGATTCGCGCAGGATAATCTCCATGAGTTGTGTTTGCGAAGACTCGCCGGGCATATCGGCTCGCAGCATTTGGATCGAGCCACGCATCGCCGCCAGGGGATTGCGGATTTCATGAGCGATTGAAGCGGCCATCCGGCCAATGGCTGCAAGCCGATCCTGGCGGCGTGAAGTTTCCTCGAGCGCACGTATGTGCGTGAGATCCTGAAAAGTAATTACTGTGCCTGTCGTTTTGCCTAATTCAGAGAAAAGAGGAGACACACTAAAACCGAGCCGAAGTCGCAGCCCATCCGCAGTCAGGCAGTCGGCTTCGAAACGCGGGCTTGCTTCTCCCAGCGGTGCCAAGTCCATCGAATCGGCAATGATTTGCTTAATATCTCCGAAGAAGATCGAGGCATCCTGACCGCGAACGTCCGCCTCGTCGTATCCGGTGATTTCTTCGGCGGCCGCGTTGAAAGAATAGATTCGACCCTGCAGGTCGGTCGTGACCAAGCCCGAACGGATCGACTCCACGATGCGCTCATGTAGCGCGCGCAATGTCGCTAGCGACTGGGCAGCAGCCTTAAGGCGTACGTCAGAACGCGATTGGCGTTCGGCCAGCCGCGCAGACAGTAGTCCCACAACCAGAAAAGCAATGTCGAATAGGCCGATCGACTGGAAGGTTTGCGCACGGCCGGCATTGAGTAAGTCCTGAGTAGGAAGCCGTCCCGATCCATTAAGGACGACCAGTGCGCTGGTGGTGAACGCAACGGCGCACGCTACCGACATCACTATCGCGTCTCGCGGACTGAGAAACAGACTTGAGGCGGCAATAACGACTATATAGAGCGCGATGTAGGGCGAATGAATAACATCGGTGGTCCAAACTAACCAGGTGACAAGGATGATATCGATAAGAAATTGGAATCGGACCTGAAAGACAAGCGCTCCAGAGAAGCGACGAAGGAGCGCATAAAGAACGGTAAGACCACAGACAGCAAGCAGGGCCGGTAACATTGTTGCCCAAGCCCGGTGACCACTTTCGCGAACCCAAATCGCGCGCGCGGAAAATAGGAAGAGCGCGGAGACGACACGCCCGAGGATCAGCCACCAAAGCTTTTGACCTAGCGAGTATCTTCGTACTATGTCGTCTTCCAGCATCATCGCTTCCCAAGCCTATCATAGAGCGCTTGCGCTGCGACAAAGTTTGCCTATGCTGTGGGTTAACCGATCAGCTTCCAGCCAGAAACAATGGAACATTGGACAGCGGACGCCGAAAGGCATCTGCAACGTTAGTGGGATAGTTTTAGCGGACGAGTCGACGGTCGAGAGGAGAGCCGGAACAGCATCCCCAGAGATCTGACTCAGGATTGCGCAATGACTACAGCTGGTAAGCAGACGAAAAGAGATTATTCTCGTGGAGACTCCGAGCCGCCAGCCGGGCAAGACCCAGAACTGCAAGAAGGACTTGACTACTATGTTGAGGATGGCTTGCTGGTTTTCACCTCCGCATTTCTACGGAAACGGGGTTACTGCTGCGAAAGCGGCTGCCGCCATTGCCCCTATCAGAACCGCGAGGTGAGCGAACGAGCCGGCGACTGAGTAGCTGGTCAACATTTAATCATTCTCCTACTAACCAAGCTTAGCCAACTCCTCAAGCTTTTCCTTAGCCAAGCGAAAAACTATCCAGTCGTTCACGGGTTCAGCGCCAAGCTTCTTGTAAAAAGTCATTGCGGGTTCATTCCAATTGAGGACTGACCATTCCATCCGCGCGCAACCGCGCTGGCTCGCGCGCCGCGCCAGGAAGGCGAGTAACTGTCGGCCTATTCCTAAGCCACGGGCGGCTTGACGGACAAAAATGTCTTCAAGATACAAACTGGGTAGTCCCGCGAACGATGTGTAGGTAAAGAAATAGATTGCGAAAGCCACCGGGCTGTCGTTTTCGTAAGCAATGATGGCTTCGACGTAGGGCTTTGGACCGAACAGCGTCGCATGCAGCTTCTCTTCGGTGACCGACACGCTGTCAAGGCCCTCCTCGTACTCGGCCAGCTCGCGCATGAAAGTCAGAATTAGTGGAACATCCGCTTCAGTCGCGTCCTCAATACGAAGCGGCGCGCGTTGAACCATGCTCGATCCTCCTTTGCCAGGTGCCTAGCATAGAAGTAGGTTGTCTATTGCAGCAAAGACCTGCTGCTCCATGAAAGCTCAGAAACGAGATTGTAATTTTGGTCGGAAAATTTGCGGCCAAAAACGCGTTGTGTGAGACTATTCGGGCTCGTGGAAGGAATTGAGTTGGGGTACCAGGACTCGCCGAAGTTCAACGGCGGTGAGGGGATACCGATGGAGTTCTGTGTAACTATATGGCTTACGACCTGGGTGTCGATTCGCAAAGCGCAAAACTGGTGTCGCGCGGAATGTCTACCGGAAGACAGAAGAAACAGGTAGTTCGCCAACTCGAGCCGTGAACCTTCTTAAGTCGCGTTGGGTAAAACCTGGAGGAGGATTTTTTTGGATGCAATTGAGTACGAAGTCAAGGTTAGTCATCAGCCTTTTTCTATTGCTTACTATAGTTCTGATGTTGCCCTCGGGGCTTGAGGCCCAGCATACACAAAAGCCACCGCTTCATGGCAACCATTGGATGGCAATTACTGGTAAGCCGCTCGCGGCCACAGCCGGATCAATGATTTTCCAAAAAGGCGGCAATGCGGTCGATGCGGCGTGCGCGATGATCGCAGCTACCTCCACAATGTGGGACACACTATCGTGGGGTGGCGAGACCCAGGCGCTTATCTACAATCCGCACACTGGAAAAGTAATCGGCATCAACGCGCTCGGTGTGGCTCCTTCAGGCGCGACTGCAGCATTTTACAAATCGAAGGGCATGAAGTACCCGCCCGAATATGGTCCACTCGCCGCGGTCACGCCGGGCACGCCAGGCGGAATCCTGGTGATCCTCGCAGAGTTTGGCAAACTTAGTTTGAAAGATGTGCTTGCCCCGTCCATCCAGTTGGCCGATGGCTATCCTGTCGAGGCGCAACTAGCGAACACAATTGAGCGCGAGAAAAAGCGACTAAAAGAATGGCGTTACTCACGTGAAGTCTTGCTGCCGCACCTCGGAGAAAAACGCGAAGCGCCGGAAGCTGGAGAGATTTTCCGCCAGGCGGATCTTGCCGCAACATTGCGCAAACTAGTGGAGGCCGAACAGCAGGCGCTCGCTGCCGGAAAGAGTCGTAAGGATGCCATCTACGCCGCCTACGACCGCTTCTACAAAGGCGACATCGCGAGTGAACTAGCGCGCGGCGTAAAAGAAGAAGGGGGGTTGATAACCACCGCCGATCTCGCAAATTGGCAAGTAAGGATCGAAGAGCCGGTCAAGACGAACTACCGCGGAATCGACGTTTTCAAACTCACACACTGGACGCAGGGACCGGCTCTACTCCAAACACTGAACATCCTTGAAAACTCGGATCTCAAGTCAATGGGTTACAACAGTTCGCGCTACATCCATACGCTTTATCAGGCGATGAACCTCGCATTCGCCGACCGCGACTTTTACTACGGCGATCCATATTTTCCACCTGAAGAGCCGATACGTGGCCTATTGTCAAAAGAGTATGCCAAAAAGCGTGCCGGGCAGATTAACTGGGAACGCAATGACCCGGCCATACGTCCCGGTGACCCGTATCCGTTTCAGGGTCAAACTAATCCGTACCACGCATTACTGGAGCAATGGACCGCTCCGCAAGTGACGACGACAACCTCGACGCCGGCGGCGACTCAGGACGTGGTTCGAGCGATTGGCCGGCTCTCTGCGGACACAGCTGACGATAACTTTAAGCGTTCTTTCTATGCCGGCACGACTTCAGTCGAGGCGGCAGACGAAGAAGGGTGGGTCGTTTCGGTAACGCCGAGCGGTGGTTGGATTCCAGCGGTGATCGCTGGGCATACCGGCGTAGGGCTCAGCCAGCGCGCGCAGAGTTTTGTAACTAACCCGGCGGAGAACCCTTTCAACGTGGTTGAGCCTGGCAAACATCCGCGCGTCACATTGACGCCTACCATGGCCCTGAAGGACGGTAAGCCTTACCTTACCTTCGCTGTGCAGGGCGGTGACAGCCAGGATCAAAACCTTCTGCAGTTTTTCTTAAACGTGGTTGAGTTTGGAATGACCGTACAGGAGGCAGTCGAGGCGCCAAACATCAATAGCTTTCAAATGCGCAGTTCATTTGGGGAACACGAGACGCGGCCCGGACGCATACTTCTTGCCGATTCGATGCCGGCGTGGACTCGTTCGGAGCTTCGGAGAATGGGCTATGAATTGACTTTCGAGGAGCGCACGTCGGGTCCCATCAACGCAATCATGTTCGATGTGAAACACGGCACGATGTGGGGCGGCTCGAGTAACCACGGCGAAGACTATGGGATCGCCTGGTAGGCCGACATCCTTCATGCGACTCTCAATCATGAGTCGCCTGATTTGTTCTGTTAGACGATGACTCAACACAAAAAGCCAGCCTCGGCTTAGCCGAAAGCTGGCTTTAAGTTCTGAAAGTATCTGTATTTCTCTAAAACTAATCTTGGGGAAAAATTTTGCTTAGTGGCTTCCGCTGGACAGTTTTCCGATCAGGGTGAAGAGCGGTAGGTACATGGCGATCACGATCGAGCCGATCGTTACGCCGAGAAATGCGATCAAAATAGGCTCGATGAGCGTGAGCAGGTTTGCGATTGCCGCATCCACTTCCTGCTCGTAGAAATCAGCGATCTTGCCGAGCATCGCGTCCAGAGCGCCGGTCTGTTCACCAATGCCGACCATCTGAGCCACCATATGCGGAAAAACTTCCGTGGCCCTTAGCGGATCGACAAAGCTTTCGCCCCGTTCCACTCCGGTGCGTACACTGATAATTGCTTCCTCAATGATCACGTTGCCGGCGGTGCGTGCCGTGATGTCGAGCGACTGGAGAATGGGTACGCCGGACGATAGCAGGGTTGAAAGCGTGCGAGAGAATCGGGCCACGGCAATCTTCTGGAAAATCGAACCCAAAATAGGAATTTTTAAAAGGAGTCGGTCAATGATCTTTCTACCGCCAGGCGTCCTATAGTAAAAGCGGACAGCCACGGCGAAAGCAATTATAGCTGCCAGAATCACAAGGCCCCCCCACCCGGCGAGGAAGCTACTAATCCCAGTCACGATTCGAGTTGGTAACGGCAGCTGTTCACCGGGCCCAAGCAGGCCAAGAAAGATGTTTTGAAACTGCGGAATTACGACCACCATGATCACCGCAACCGCAACGATGGCAAGCAGGATCACCGCGACGGGATAGATCATTGCGGAGATCACATCCCGCTTCAGCTTGACGATCTTTTCGATGAAGGTCGATAGACGTTGGAGAATTAAGTCGAGGATGCCGCCCGTTTCGCCTGCTTCGACCATGTTGGAGTAAAGCTGGTCAAACACTCGCGGATGACGTGCCATCGCTGCCGCCAGAGTGGAACCTTCCTCAACATCCTGGCGAACCTGTAACAGTATTTGCTGAAAGTATTTGTTGTCTTGCTGTTGTGCCAAAATCTCCAAACACTGGACCAAAGGCAAACCGGCGTCAATCATCACGGAAAACTGTCGCGTGAACACTGAGAGATCTTTGGCTTTAACTTTCTTTCTGCCGCCAATTTTCGGAATCCCTATTTCACGTCCTTTTTCCTTAATGGACGTGAGCGTGACCTGCTCGCGCCGAAGAATCTGTCGCAAAGCATCGCGATTGTCGGCAACACGTTCGCCAACGACAATTTCATTTAGCCTGTTTCGGCCTTTGAATACGTAAGTAGGCATAGCTAATAGCTCCAGAATCTAAGACTGCTTGTTGACCATGGGTCGAGCGCCGATTGGCCGCCCCTGGGCGTAAGGGCTTGGGTGCGATTTACTGCCGTTACCGGTATTTAGTCCGGATCCTCGCTCTATTAGTTCCCTTAATTCGTCAACATTGGAAGATCGCTGTAACGCGGTGTCGAGTGTTATCTGGCGTTTGTGATAAAGCGTCGCCAGCGATTGATTGAAAGTCTGCATTCCGTATTTGTCCTGTCCGGTCTGCATCATGGAGTAGATCTGATGGACCTTGTCCTCGCGTATCAGGTTTCTGATAGCGCCATTCGGAATCAGGATCTCAAGTGCCATTGCCCGTCCGGTCTTTTCTGCGCGCGGGAGCAGCGCCTGGCACAAAATGCCTTCCAGGACGAGCGAAAGCTGCGCGCGAATCTGCGCTTGCTGATCGGAAGGGAAGACGTCGATGATGCGGTTGATCGTCGAGGCGGCGGAATTTGTGTGCAGAGTAGCCAGCGTCAAATGTCCTGTCTCAGCAATTCGTAATGCCGATTCAATAGTTTCCAAGTCGCGCATTTCACCAACCAGTACTATGTCGGGATCCTGGCGCAAGGCTGTCCTTAAAGCCTCAGCGAACCCATGTGTATCAGCGTTGACCTCGCGCTGGTTTACTAAACAACTTTTGTGATTATGCAGAAACTCAATAGGGTCCTCGATCGTCAAAATATGCTCGCGACGATCACGGTTGATCTTGTCAACCATAGCAGCAAGTGTGGTTGACTTACCCGAGCCAGTTGGTCCGGTCACCAGAATTAATCCGCGCGGTTTGTCGCACAACTGTTTGACCACTGCCGGGAGTCCCAGGTCCTCGAAGGCTTTGATCTCATAAGGTATTGCGCGGAACACACACCCCACGGCGCCCCTTTGATTGAAGAGGTTGGCGCGAAAACGCGACAGTCCTTTCACACCAAACGAAAAATCCAGCTCGAGATTTTCTTCAAACCGGTGCTTCTGTGCATCGGTTAAAACAGAGTACGCCAGCTGCTTCGTATCGGCGGCAGTCAGCTGCCGATAGCCGTCAAGCGGCCGCAGATGCCCATCCACGCGAACCTGTGGGGCGGAGCCGGTAGTAATGTGAAGATCGGAGCCACCCAGCTCGGAGAGTTTTCGCAGGAGCTCTGAGAGGGAGATTTGGGGGGCCGTATCGGTTAGTGACATCGAGCTGCTCCTGAGAAAATAGAGGTTTTTGCGTGGAAAAGAATCTGGATTCGAACAGTGAGATCTCAGCGATTCGCTCTATCGATTTGTGGATTGTGCATTGGAAGTGGGGCTGACACTGAGCGACGACAAGAACTTCTCGCCTTCAGCGGCCAGACTATCTGAAAACTGTAACGGTGTATTTAAAGTCAGGCTGTAGATTTTGCCGTCAACCTCAGCGAAGTAAAAGTTCCACGACTTGTCGAGAGTTCGGCCGTTGCTGGGAGTTTGAGCAATCACAACGAAAACTCGCGCGCCATTGACCCGTCGTTCGTAATCGTTAATTACCCAGCCACCAGCATTGATCATCTTATCGATCGCAATCCGTCGTAAATCTGAAAAGGAAACGCCTGCAAGCATGGTGCGTTGCTCTCGTTGCGTGAGGTATGCAGGATTCGGACGGCTGCGTGCAACGACTGAAAGCGTGGCTTGGCTCGGAACGTTTGCACCACTTTCAGTTCGAAATCTAACCTCGCCACCATTCGCGAGGGTGGGATTGTTCCAACCGGCTGGCAGCTTAGGAAGCACAACTTTGGCAACGCCCGGGTGGTTTGAGCCGACAACAACTGGCCCAAGTGGCGCATTGCGATGCGCGAGCGCTGCCAGACGGCGTAACCTCATGCGCGCGCGGTGGCGTCGCCACCAGGCGCGCGAATGACGCCGATAGCGACGGTGCTGCTGTGCGGAGGAACTTTGACGAATGCCATGCGCCGTAGAGCTGGCGAAGGGAAGCATGATTCCGACTAAAACCAACATCAGGAATGATAAAGTGATTGTGCGCAACATAGTGTTCCTCTTTCCGTTAGGCGACCGTCTCGCGGACCACTTCCTCGAGTGTGGTTAATCCGGCGCGAATTTTGTGCAGCCCGGATTCGCGTAGCGTAATCATGCCGTCTTCAATCGCTTTCTTTCTCAACTCCAGCGAAGAAGCGCCGATCAAGATCAGTTCCCGAATTTCATCATTGACTTCCATCACTTCGTACAGACCAATTCGTCCCTTGTAGCCCGTGTTGTTACACGTCGAGCAGCCCTTTCCTTTATAGGTCTTGAGGACCTTGGCATCCTCCGCAGTGAAGCCCACTTCGATAAGCGCTTCCGGAGGCGTCGGGTGCTCGCGCTTGCAATCTTTGCAGACGCGCCTGATAAGTCGCTGTGCCTGAATGAGGTTTACGCTCGTCGCCACAAGGAATGGTTCAATACCCATATTCATTAGTCGGGAGATTGTTGATGGAGCATCGTTAGTGTGCAAAGTTGAGAGTACGAGGTGGCCTGTTAACGCTGCTTTGATCGCAATTTCCGCAGTTTCGAAGTCGCGAATTTCACCTACTAGAATGATGTTCGGATCTTGGCGGAGGAAGGCGCGTAAGGCTGCGGCAAAGTTCAAACCAATCTGCTCTTTCATTTGAACCTGATTGATGCCCATTAGGTTGAATTCAACCGGATCTTCGGCCGTCATGATGTTAGTTTGAACTGTATTCAGAGACTGAAGTGCGGAATAGAGCGTGTTGGTTTTTCCGCTTCCGGTCGGACCCGTGACCAGGACCATTCCGTAGGGCTTTGAAATATTCCGCTGAAACTTAACCAGCGATTCAGGTTCGAACCCAAGCTTCGTCATGTCGAGCATCAGGTTTTCTTTATCCAGCAGACG
>DASWDX010000240.1:0-8330 GCA_036395055.1 Pyrinomonadaceae bacterium
GACGACTTCGTCGCCGCCGCTGAATATCTGATTGAAAACAAGTACACCTCATCGAGCAAGCTCGCGATCCATGGAGTTTCAAATGGCGGTTTGCTGGTGGGCGCGGTGGCGAATCAGCGGCCGGAGTTGTTCAAGGCCGTAATTCAACAAGCGGGCGTGATGGACATGCTGCGCTTCCACAAGTTTACGATCGGCTGGAACTGGATCGCTGACTACGGCTCGAGCGATAACGAAGCGGAGTTTAAGGCTCTGTATGCCTACTCGCCGATACATAACGTCAAGGCCGGAGTTGCCTATCCGGCGACGCTGATCACGACGGCTGATCACGACGACCGGGTGGTGCCGGCGCATTCCTTCAAATATGCGGCTGCGCTTCAGGCGGGGCAAGGTGGCGACAATCCCATTTTGATCCGCATTGATACGAAGTCAGGCCACGGCGCCAGCAGCACAACGAAAGCGATCGAGCAGACCGCGGATATTTATTCGTTTCTGATGTTGAATTTGGGCGTGACGCCGAAATAGCAGACACCAAACAGTAGACAGCAAACAGTAAACAGTCGGAAAAATTAGCGCTCGGCTCTCACTTTTTTAAGTAGCGCCGCAAGCATTCGTTTCACTTCAAGTATTTGTATTTCAAGTCGGGCATAACTGTCCTGTGCCTATATAGCCAAGATCCCTCGCCAGCAAGGCGTGATATTCAACCTCGTAAGCCGACCCCATTCCAATTTGCAAAAACCTGGCAAGCTCAACATTTCCTCCACGACCAAAACCTTCCGCGACGTTTGCTGCTATTGAAGCGGATGCTCTTCTCAGTTGACTTGAAAGTCCATACAACTCTTCTCTTGGAAAACACATTGTGGTCCTGTAGATTTCGAGTGTAAGCAGGTGAGCCTTTTCCCACACTCTTATTTGTCTGAAGTCGCGCATGAACTGTCCTTAACATGCGCCCAATGAAACAGCAAGCAACCACTAGTCAATGATCAACACGGCCGGTAGACAGTCGTCTTGCTAGGGCTGCTTGCTGTTTACTGTCTGCTGTTGACTGTTCACTGTTTGCTGTTTGGCAGAACGATTGTAACAATTAGACCACCTGTGTTTATATTAGCGGCCTTGACGCTCCCGCCGTGCAGTCTCACCGCACGCTCGGCGATTGCCAGACCCAAGCCAACTCCCCCCGCTTCGCGATCGCGCGCGTCGTCTACTCGGTAAAAAGGACGAAAGATTTCAGTCAAGGCATTCTCCGGCACTCCCGCGCCGTGATCGCGCACCGTAATTACTGTACGCTGGGCATCGGGCTGGAAGACGCCTTCAATAACTCTCATGTCTTGACCTTTGTCCTTCGTGTTCGGAACCCTGGCATACGATTCTTTGTTGCTCGGCCCATCAAGGCAATCGAGTTTGACTTCAACCTCCGTATTTTCTGCCGTGTATAAAACCGCATTGCGCACGACGTTTTCGATGGCGCGACGCAGTAGTTGCTCGTTGCCAATGATCGTGCACTTCTTAACCGATTGGAGTTTCACAGACCTTTTGCGGCTACGCGCCTCGAAGTCGGCATCATCGCTTATCTCGCGCACGAGCAGCGCCAAATCAAATTCGCTTTTCCGGACTCCCTCAGCGCCACTCTCCAGACGAGTCAACGCGAGTAATTGTCCAATCATCTCGTTGAGGATTTCGGCTTCACGTTGAATGCGCTCGAGCGCACTGACGGCTTCTGTGCCCGACCTTTGCCGCGCCAACTCCAAAGCAACGTTCAAGCGTGCGAGTGGCGAGCGCAACTCGTGAGAGATGTCACCGAGCAGGCGGCGCTGACTGTTGATGAGCGACTCAATCGTTTCAGCCATCCTGTCGAAGTCGGCAGCAAGTGATGCCAATTCGTCGCGACGTTTTCCCAGAGTCGGTGCGACGCGCGCATTTAAATTTCCGCGGGCTAATTCCTGGGTTGCGGCGCGAAGTTTGGAGACTGGCGAAGTCAGATATCTGGCCAGGCCATAGCAGAAGAGGCCCCCGACAAAGATGATAGCCAGCACGTGCATGATCGGGTGGAAGAAACCTGGTGGCACTCGAGCCGGCATCTGGGCGACGAGCACGTATTGGTCGCCGGCTGATGTTATTGCCGGCCGGGCCAACAAAGGCAGAGCAAACTCTGGGAGTCGCGTTTGAAGCGCTCTCTGCGCCAGCGCCTGCGCGCCGGCTGGTATGCGGCGGCCCGAAACCTCCTGAAGCTGGCCGTTGAATAAGAATGCCTGGATGTTTGTCTCGCGTTGGATGCGGTCCAGGTAAGCGACTAGTGCGATCTGACCGCCGCGCTCGTATTCTGCGGCGGCGTCGTGGGCATAATCAGTGAGAATGGAATCAAGCGGCCGTCGCACTGGCGGTTCAGGTGGCCGCATCAGCTCGCCGACGACGAACGTGCCGACGATCACTGTGATCATCACAGCTCCGAACCAGAGGAAGATTTTCAGAAACAAGCTTCGCGGCAAATTTTTTACTTTTCGTCAGCGGCAGTCGCCTGCGCGTAGATATAACCAACGCCTCTCACTGTTTTGATCCGCTCGGTGGCGCCAAAGTGATGACCGAGCTTCTTGCGCAGATTGCTGATGTGCATGTCTATGCTGCGGTCGAATGGCGACGAGCTGCGTCCCAGCACTTCTTTCGAAAGCTCCTCGCGCGTGACGATCCGTCCGGCAGCGCGCAACAACTTTTCCAGGAGGTCAAACTCGACGGCTGTGAGTTCTACGTTCTCGCCCGCTCGGTAAACCGCGCGCGTTCCGCTATCCAGTTCCACATCTCCTACGCGTAATTTCCTGGTGATAACCTGGCCTGCGGGCTCATCCGATTTCGCACGGCGCAGAATGGCGCGGATCCTTGCCGTAAGTTCTCGCGGATTGAAAGGTTTCGGCAGGTAATCGTCAGCGCCGATTTCGAGTCCCACGATGCGATCGACGTCATCGCCGCGCGCCGTCAGCATTAGGACCGGGACCTTCGACTCGGAACGAATTCGTCGCAAAACCTCAAAGCCGTTGAGGCCCGGCAGCATTACGTCGAGCACAACGAGCGAATACTTGCCGGCGAGCGCCATTTCGGCGCCCACATCTCCGCGATGCACCGATTCGATTTGAAACCCCAGCGGGGCGAGATATTCGGTCACCAACTCGCACAGTGCAACGTCATCGTCGATGATTAGTATTTGATCCATTGCTCGGTGCAAGGACAGGCATTGCTGTCTGTCCGCTCATCAAAGACAGACTGGAAAAATCTGTCTTACTAAAGCGCGCTATTGTAGATCAAACGCCGAAGCGGGCTTTGTAAAGAAGTGTCAACCACTTCTGGCGCGGGAGCGGGGGCAAGCCCGCCTTCCCGACCTGGAGACTTGGCAGCTGGAGCGTAGTCATCCCTTGAAAGCCTCTCGAGCAAAAATCAGAACTCAACTTTCATCACCTCGAGGTCGGGAAGGCGGGCTTGCCTCCGCTCCGGGCCTGCGAGTCCTTCTTTACAAAACTTTACATGAGTTTAACTGACTCTTTACAACCCACGCGCTGAAAGTGGCGTATAAGAGTTGTACTGCAGAGCGGCCTGATGGATAAACTGTCGGCCTAACAACTAAAAGGAGACGGATGAAATGAGAAATCGAATCTTAGTGATTGCCGGCATCGGCGCGCTCGTTATCGGCGCAACGATTTTTGCGCTGGGGCAAGGGCATCCGGGCATTGGCGAACGAATGCACGGTGGCGGACCGCAGGACATGGTTGAGCACATCTCTCGCGAGTTGAGTCTGACTGACGCTCAAAAAGAACAGGTAAAGACAATATTCGAGTCACAGCGCGCAGTGGCAGAGGAACGGCACGCCAAACTTGAAGAGCTTCACAAGCAAATCGATGCGGCCACTGCTAACGGTCAATTCGATGAGGCAATCGTGCGTCCGCTTGCCAGCCAACAGGCGCAGTTGATGACCGAAGAGATGATCGATCATTTACGCCTGCACTCGAAGCTATATGCTTTGCTGACTCCCGAGCAACGCACGAAGGCTGACCAAATGATGAAGAAGCACGGTGAGATGCGGCACGGGCCTGGTCCCGGTCACGGACCCCCGCCACCGCCCCCTTCCGAGTAGTCGTGGTGTGTACGCAATCGATTAGTTTGCGAACGCTGAATTCAAACAACAAAAGGATCATCGAGCATCGCTCGGTGATCCTTTTTATTAGTTCGCTCGCCGCGCAAACTAACAGTTTGCGTTACAAGCTGCGAACAATTTCTACTTTCGCTTCCAGCGCACCCCGTCTTTCGTGTCTTCAAGGACAATGCCGCGGGCTGCGAGTTCATAGCGAATCTCGTCGGCGCGGCCAAAGTCGCGGCGGCGGCGGGCCTCCTGGCGTTCATTAATCAGATTTTGAATTTCGCTGTCCAGCATTTCCTGCTGCTCCGTGCCAAAAATATTTAGAACCGAATCGAAGCGTTTCAATAGCTCGAGCAACTCCAGCTGGTTGGTTTCCTGAACCTTCTTTCTGGCGAGGGCTGTGTTCACGACCCGCGTTAAATTATGAATAACGGCAAGGGCCACGGAGGTATTGAGATCGTCGTCCATGCCCTCTTCAAACTCTAAAGCAGCGCGCAGCGTTACCTCATGTAACTCAGCGTTCATTCCGGGACTGGTCCTCGTCTCGCTCAGGCGCGCGCGAAAGTCACGTAAACCCGCCACGGTTTTCTCGGCGCCGGCGAGCGCGTCGAAAGTGAAGTTGATCTGCTTGTTGTAGGGAACGCTCAGAAGGAAATAGCGTATGGCGCCGGCTGAATGTCCTTTGGCGGCGACGTCGCGATAAGTATAGTAGTTGCCTTTCGACTTCGACATCGTTTCGCCTTCCACTTTGAGATGTTCAAAGTGGATCCAGTAACGGACGAACTGCTTCCCTGTTGCGCCTTCACTCTGGGCAATCTCATTCTCATGATGCGGGAATACGAGATCTATTCCCCCGGCATGGATATCGAAAGTTTCGCCCAAATACTTCATCGACATTGCCGAGCATTCGATGTGCCAGCCGGGACGGCCGCGTCCGATTGGTGCATCCCAGGCCGGTTCAGTGGCCGAAGCAGGTTCTTTCCAGAGAGCAAAATCGCGCGCGTCTTCCTTGTCATAACGATCGGTGTCAACGCGATCGCTGGCGCCGGCAATGTTGCCGGCGAAGTTGATTTTCGAAAGCTTGCCGTATTCTGGAAACGAAGCAATGCGGTAGTAAACGGAGCCGTCTGACTTATAAGCGTGGCTGGTCCGTAAAAGCCTTTCGATCAACTCGACCATCTCGGGAATGTGACGTGTCGCGCGCGGTACTATTTCCGGCCTTTCGCAACCAAGCGCGTCGAAGTCTTCCCAGAGCGCGTCGATGTATTTCGCCGTGTAGTCGTCGATGCTGAGCCCTGCTTCCTGTGATTTGGCTATGATTCGGTCTTCAACATCGGTGATGTTCATCACGTGTGTGACTTTGAAGCCCTTGAATTTTAGATAGCGGCGCACCATGTCGGCAGCGATTGCTGAACGGAAGTTGCCGAGGTGGCCGTAGTCCCACACGGTTGGCCCACAATAATAAAAACGCACCTCGCCTTCGCGTAGGGGGTGAAACTCTTCGATCTTGCCAGAGAGTGTGTTGCGAAATCTAAGCATGAACTGTGTTAGTAGACATCCTCCTGGGAATTCTTCCCGGCAATTCGGATCGTAAGTTTGGGAGTCTAGGTTGGGATTGATTGTGAGTCAAACCAGAGGGACGAAGGATGAAGCATGAGGGATGAAGGATGTCCGCCTCCGCCTTCATCCTTTGAAATGTTCCCAGCCGCCTGGTTCGAGATTCCACGTGCGCAAGCCTTCGGAAATGCGCACGCCGGTGGCCGCTTCCGTGATCTTGCCGATACGAGTTAACGAAACGCCGTCCACTCGCGACGGTAGTCTGACAACGTTTTCTGGTTTGACAGCGAACAAGAGTTCAAAGTCTTCCCCGCCATGGAGCGCGAGCATCAGTGGATCCAGGGCGCGACGCCCGCTTAGCTCTTTCACCAGCGGATCGATGGGAATGCTTGAGGCATCGATAAGCGCGCCGACTTTGCTTTCGCTGCAGAGATGGTTGAGATCCGAAGACAGTCCATCGCTAATATCGATCATCGCCGTCGCCAGTTGCTTATGGCCCAGCAATAGACCCCAGCCCACCCGCGGCTCCGGCTGCAGCTGACGGAGCAAAACGTGGTCAATCGGATGAGACCCGTTTGCTTGAGCGCCGTCCGAGGATAGAACAGCTTCTTTTGGCGCCGGCCCATGCAGTCGCGCGCCGCGTTCGATCAAACGCAGTCCGGCCGCCGCATCTCCCAGAAAGCCGGTCACGAAGATCTGATCGCCGGGCTGTGCGCCTGAGCGAAATATCTCACGCTCCATCAGGCATTCACCGATAACATTAGAATCGATGACGATCTTCTCGGGCGTGCGCGAGACGTCGCCGCCAATCAGTTTCACGCCATAACGGTCCGCTAACTGGAAGAAGCCCTCATAGAACCTATCGAGAAATTCAGATTCCCAAACGTCATTCGGAACGCCTATCGTCAACAATGCCCAGCGTGGTCGCGCGCCCATCGCCGCGATGTCGGAAAGGGAAACGGCGAGGGCCTTGTGGCCAAGCAGATCCGGATGCGTCGTGTTGCGATGAAAATCAACGTCCTCGACGAGGAGATCAGTGCTGACAACAACGTCGGTGCCCGCGAAAGAGTTGAGAACGGCCGCGTCGTCCCCGATCCCGCGCACAAGTCCAGATGAAGCACCGCGGTCCTCTGCCAGTAGTCTGATCTTCTTGATGAAATCGAATTCGTTCATTGGCTGTGTTTAGGATCGAAGCTTCAAGTGCTGTTCTCACAAGAAGCAGCTAAAGCTTAAACTCTAAACCTAAAGGTTGCGGCGGAGTGAATCGAGGCCGGCTTCGATGTTTTCAATAGAAGTGGAGAAAGAAAAACGCAAGTGACCCTCACCGTGTTCGCCAAAGACGATGCCGGGTACCGTAGCGACTTGCGCGCGATCAAGCAAGATCTCAGCGGCTTCGCGGCTGTTAGCGCTGATGCGCGAAACATCGGGAAATGCATAGAAGGCGCCGGCCGCCTTTTCACAAACCAGCCCCAATTCATCGAAGCCTGCCAAAAGTAAATTGCGCCGCTGAAGATAAGCGACGCGATTCCTCTCCAGCATGTCCGACTTAGTTGTAAAGGCGGCCAGCGCCGCCCATTGCGTCGGCGTGGAAACTCCGTTGGAAGAATAGAGTGTAGTTTTACTCAAGCCAGTCATCCATGGCTCTGCGGCGACGGTATAACCCAGGCGCCATCCTGTCATGGCATAGGACTTAGAAAGTGTGAACACACTGATGGTGCGTTCAAACATTCCTTCGATGGACGCGATAGAACAGTGCTTGCCGTCGTAAACCAAATCCTCGTACGCTTCATCCGCAATCACGATTAGATCTCGCTCTTGCGCAAAACGTGAAACCGCTCGCGCTTCTTCGCGAGTAAAGACAACGCCAGTAGGGTTCTGTGGCGTGTTGTAGTAGATCGCCCTGGTTCGATCGCCGACGTAGCGTGACAGCGTTCTTTCGAAACCCTCTGCACGCGCTTCGCTGGTTGGAACGAGAATAGTCTTGCCCTGGCAATGAGCGATTAAATCTTTTATGGGTGTCCAGTAAGGCGAGAAAACCAGGACCTCTTCGCCGGGATTGACCACTGACTGAAACGCGCCAAACAATCCCTGCATACCACCGTTCAAGATAATGACGTCGCTTGCCTGCGCCGGTATATCGTTTTTTGTGGACAGCTTATCGGCAATCGCGGCGCGCAGCTCCGGTATGCCTGATGATGGAGCATAGCGAGTTTTGTTTTCGTTAAGAGCGCGCGCCATAGCTTCCTTAACGAAATCTGGCGTATTCATGTAAGGCTCGCCACCCTCAAACTGGTAAACCGTTGCTCCCTGCGAGTGCAGCTTCATTATCCGGTTACGGACGTTAACGATGTCGGAAAATCCAATGTCGTCGAGTCGAGAAGCGAGGCGGAAAACGGTTGGGGTTGTGGGAGACGCTTGGGATATAGTCGTCACTATTGGAAATAACCCTCCCGGCAGTGGCACTGGAAGCTGAGTAGAAGCCGGATTATAGCTTGGTGGTGAAAGCCCGTCTAGCAAGGCCTTCCCTTTGGAGTGGGGTAACGTGTTACCGCTTTCCCCGCGGCAGTTTGACGCCCCTTCGTGCAATGAATTCAATGTACAAAGGCTGCGGAAGGTGGCAACGGACTAAAGCGGGTGCCTACGCGGTGCCCTTGAC
>DASWDX010000241.1:0-3006 GCA_036395055.1 Pyrinomonadaceae bacterium
ACGCCGGGCATCAGCATAGCGGTTATCGATAAGGGTCGTGTCGAATGGGCGCGCGGCTACGGCGTTCGTGAGACGGGCGGTAGCGAAGCAGTCACACCCGAAACTGTTTTTCAAGCGGCATCTATTAGCAAACCCGTCGCAGCGATGGCTGCACTGCGGTTGGTACAGCAAGGAAAGCTCAATCTTGATGAAGACGTGAATCGCAAACTTACTTCATGGAAACTACCGGAAAATGAGTTCACGAGTGAAAAGAAAGTGACGGTGCGCGAATTGCTCAGCCACAACGCGGGATTAACCGTGCATGGGTTCGAAGGGTACGCCTCGGATGCGCCGGTACCGAATATTTTGCAGGTGCTGGATGGGCTAAAGCCAGCAAACTCAAAACCAATTCGGGTTGACATCCCAACGGGCACGAAATACCGATATGCCGGAGGCGGCTACGTCGTCTTGCAGCAGCTTCTGTTGGATGTTTCGGGAAAACAGTTTCCGGTCTTCATGCAAGAGGCGCTACTCAAAAGAATTGGTATGACGCGCAGTACCTATGAGCAACCTCTGCCGAAAGAGCGATGGTTGCAAGCCGCTGTTGGGCATAGACTTGACGGAAAGAAGGTGAACGGCAACTGGCACACTTACCCCGAGATGGCCGCCGCCGGATTGTGGACGACTCCGAGTGATCTCGCCCGCTTTGCAATCGAAATTCAAAGGTCTCTGGCCGGGAAATCAAATAGAGTTCTTTCTCAAAAGATGGCGAGGCAAATGCTCACACCGCAAGTCGGAGGCTTCGGCCTCGGATTAGGGCTGCCCGGTAACGGACCTTCTGCACGTTTCAGCCACGGCGGCGCTAATGAGGGATACCGGTGCCTGTTGGTCGCGTACAAGAGTACCGGAAAAGGCGCAGTAGTAATGACCAACTCCGATAGAGGCTCGTCTTTGGCTGACGAGGTGCTGCGGAGTATTGCCAGGGAATACGGCTGGGTTGATTATCTCGCCAAAGAAAAAGTTTTAGCTCACGTCGATCCTAAGATCTACAGTTCTTATGCCGGGCAGTACGAGCTTGCCCCCAACTTCATTTTGACTATCACTACCGAAGACGGTCGACTGATGGGTCAAGCGACTGGACAGCCGAAGCTTGAGTTGTTTCCTGAATCCGAGACGCAGTTTTTTCCACTTGCGACCGCCGTTGAGATCACGTTCGTCAAAGATGAAAAGGGGCAAGTCACTCACTTAATTCTGCGGCAGGGCGGTCAGGACATTTCGGCAAAAAAGATCAAATGAATAGTCGAAGTAGTCATCAATCGCGTCATTATCAATCATGAGGAGACCATGAACATGCGCCTGCACAGGTATCTCGCCTTATTGTTAACGCTGGTGTTGCCTTTGTCGGCGGCCGGACAAGCTCTCAGGACGGAAGACTTTGATGTCCTTATTAAAGGTGGCGCCGTTTATGACGGGACGGGCCGCGCTCCCAGGCGTGTCGACGTTGCGATTAAAGGAGACCGCGTCGTCGCCATCGGCAACTTGAGCCGGGCGCGCGCGCAGAACGTCGTGGACGCGCGTGGGCTGGCCGTCGCGCCTGGGTTCATCAACATGCTGTCTCATTCAGAAGTCAGCCTGATCGTGGATGGCCGCTCCATGGGCGAACTAAAGCAGGGGATCACTACTCAGATATTTGGTGAATTCTCCATGGGACCACTCAACGACAAGATGAAGCAACACGAGTTTGTCACGCAGGGCGATGTGAAGTTTGACATCGCATGGACCACGCTCGCAGAGTATCTGACTTATCTTGAAAAGCGCGGTGTCTCCCAAAACGTCGCGTCCTTCATCGGCGCGCCGACCATTCGTGAGTATGTTATCGGGCTGGACGACAAGCCGCCGACGCCTGAGCAGCTTGAACAGATGCGCGAACTCGTCGAGCGCGAGATGGAGCACGGCGCGCTGGGGATAACGACGGCTTTGATCTACCCGCCCGCATTCTTTGCCAAGACTGATGAGCTAATCGAGTTGTGTAAGGTAGCGGCAAAATACAAAGGCAAATACACCGCCCACATGCGCAGCGAAGGCAATCAGTTGATTGAAGGCGTACAGGAGACAATTCGGATCAGCCGAGAGGCGGGACTGCCGGCTGAGATCTATCATCTCAAAGCGTCAGGCACTCCGAACTGGCCCAAGATGGATCAAGTCATCAGAATGATCGAAGACGCTCGCCGTCAGGGCGTGAAGATCACCGCTGACATGTACACGTATCCAGCTGGCGGGACGGGCCTCGACGCTTCGATGCCGCCGTGGGTTTTCGACGGTGGTGCCGAAGCGGCTTACAAGCGTCTGCAAGACCCCGCTACCCGAAAGAGAATTGCCGAGGCAGTTCGCACCCCGACCAACGAGTGGGAGAATCTTTACCTGCTAGCCGGTTCGCCTGATCACCTGTTGCTTTTGGGCTTCAGATCGGAGGCGCTGAAACCTCTTGCAGGGAAGACACTCGCCGAAGTCGCTCGTATGCGCGGCAAAGATCCCGTTGAGACCGTAATGGATTTAGTCTTAGAAGATCGCTCTCGCGTTGGGACTATTTATTTCCTGATCGGTGAAGAGAACATCAAGAAACAAATTCGCCAGCCGTGGGTTTCATTTGGATCCGACGGCTCATCAATGGCACCGGAAGGAGTCTTCCTCAAAACTCCCACACATCCGCGCGCCTATGGCAACTTTGCACGCCTCTTAGGCAAATACGTGAGGGAGGAAAAGGTCATCTCGCTTTCAGAAGCGGTGAGGCGATTGTCGGGCCTTCCGGCGACAAACCTGGAGTTGGACCACCGTGGATTTCTTAAGCCGGGGATGTTTGCCGACGTGGTTGTGTTTGACCCGCAAACGATCGCCGACCGCGCCACGTTTGAAAAGCCGCACCAGTATTCGATCGGTGTCAAACACGTTTTTGTTAACGGCGTGCAGGTGCTTAAGGATGGCGAGCATACGGGCGCGAAACCCGGAAGAGCGCTATGGGGTCCGGGT
>DASWDX010000242.1:0-7117 GCA_036395055.1 Pyrinomonadaceae bacterium
CAATATCTACCTGATTCGAGGCCGTTCAGAACCTGGCACCACGATTCGAGTCGCCGGGCGCGAGACTATTGTACCCGCTGAGGGATCTTTTCAACTTCAAACCACTGCGCCACCGGGAACGCGAGAAGTCAACGTCGAAGCCGAAGATCCGCGCGGAAACAGCACGCCATATCTCTTGTCAATATCGCGTCACGGAGGTCGAGGGAAGGATTGAGTCCAAGGATCTCGGTTCGTTGAAGACCAGTTAAGGCACTGCAAAGGGATTTTACTGTTCATGTCACGACACGTAATACTTCTAACCGATGCGCACGAAGCGCCGGCCTACGAGCTAATTGAAGCTTTGCGCCTGGCAGGCGTGAAAACACTAATCGAAGGGCTGCGCGAAGCTGAGGTGGAAGCAGCGCTGAACCCTCGGGAGAGTGAGCCTGCCGAGGAAAAATGGGAGGATCTACCAATCGCGGTTCTCTACGAAGTAGTTGCGGGCGCTGACATGGTGGAATTGCACGCCGCCATCAAACATGCAACAACCTCCTGGCCGGGCACGCCGTTAATCGCTTGTCGACGGCAGTTGAGTGGATTCCACGGACCGAGTTGGCGCAGCCTCGATGGCGCTGCATTGAAGCGCCTGGGCTTTCGCGCAATTGCGGATAAGGCTGCGCAGCTGCCCGCCATCCTGCACGAAATTGAGGGGCATGGCGCAACCGGCGAACTAAAACTGCCGGACATTGTCAGTCCACCTGCCAAAAGCGTCGCCAGTTCCCTTCCCGCGAAAATGAAGTCGGGCAGCGTGCGTGCGGCTTTTGATCTCGTTTCCTCGCTCCACTTCATCGGAGATCAAAACAGTGCAGCGCACACCGCCCTCTCCGGACTCTCGCCGCTGGTCAACGCTGACCGCTGGACCATCTATCTCTTCTCGGATGAGAAAGGCCTTAATGCTTCTGTCCTCGAGTCAATCGCCTCGCTGAAACCCGCGGACGAAGTATCCTCCGATCCAGCGGATGATTGGCGCCGCCTTTTGCGCGATGACACCATCCCGGTTGGTTCAGAATCGAAGGCTGCCAGACTGGCCAGTGCCGGAATGGAGACCGTGAAGAAGAAGGAACGCGGACAACACGTGGTAGCTGTTCCGCTGATTTGCGGTGAGAGAATCCTGGGCGTACTCGAAGGAGTTCGCGTACAGCATTCGTTTAAGAAGTCGGAGCTGGCGATTCTGGATGCTCTCTCTCTGCCGGTCGCATCCGCGCTCGCAAACGCGGTGCGCATTGGGGAAGCTGAACGGCTCTCGCAGACCGACGATCTCACGAAACTCCATAACGCCCGTTACCTGCGCCAGTTTCTTCTGAACGAAATTCGAAGGGCCCGCCGCTACGGTTCCAGTGTGGCGGCACTGTTCCTGGATCTCGATGACTTCAAGCGAGTGAACGATGCTCATGGTCACCTGGTGGGCTCCCACGTGCTGATGGAAATGGCAGCGGTAATCCTTTCTTCCATCCGCGACACCGACGCGGTGGCGCGTTATGGAGGTGACGAATTTGTTATCGTGTTGCCCGACACGCAAATAGACCTCGCCGGGACAGTAGCCGAGCGCATACGCGAACGGATCGCGCTGCACTGTTTTAGTGGCGGCCGAAATCTGAAGCTGACGCTAACCGCAAGTTTCGGGGTCGCCGCTTTCCCGGAGCACGCCTCTTCTCCGCAACAGCTAATAGCCTGCGCCGATACGGCAATGTACGAGGCAAAGGCCGCGAACAAGAACTGCATTCGTTTTTCCGCTTCCTTGAGTCGAGCGACAAAAATTCAGAATGACGTGAGTGTGCCGTCGGAAGTGGTGGAAAGTGATGACGGAAAAGCTTTTTCTTGATAGCGTAAAGATCGCAGATCAGTGTATCTTGGTCAGTTAGGATTGATCGTGTGCGGACGAGTAGTTGGAGCATGCTGAGCAGCGCAGATGGAGAGCCGGATATAGGAGAGTCCTCATATCGAATTTGCTGCAGCCGTTTGAAGGTAGTGCCTACCCCGCCCGATGCTCTCATTTTTAATTCACGGGAAGAGATTAATAAATGGCTTTTAAATCGATTTTCAGCCTGTTTTCCAGTGATCTAGCGATAGATTTGGGGACAGCAAACACGCTTGTCTACGCCAAGGGACGGGGCATTGTTGTTTCCGAGCCTTCCATAGTGGCGATCAATAAAGTCACTAATCAGGTAGAGGCAGTGGGTCGCGATGCGAAGGAGATGCTGGGCCGAACTCCCGGCAATATCGTGGCGATTCGACCGATGAAAGATGGTGTTATCGCAAACTTCGAAGTAACCGAGAAGATGCTCCAACACTTCATTCGCAAGGCCCATAACGGCAAGACCTGGGTCAGCCCGCGCGTTGTGATTGGCATACCTTCGGAGATCACTCAGGTGGAGCGTCGTGCAGTTGAAGACTCCGCGTATCGCGCCAAGGCTTCTGAAGTTTATCTGGTCGAGGAGGCAATGGCAGCCGCGATCGGCGCCGGCCTGCCGATAACCGAACCGCATGGCAACATGGTGGTCGACATTGGCGGCGGCACGACGGACATCGCCGTCATTAGTTTGAGCGGCATCGTCTACTCGCGCGCGGTTCGCGTGGCAGGAAATGAGATGGATGAAGCGATCATCTCCTACATCAAACGAAAGTATAATCTCCTGATTGGAGAAAGGACCGCCGAAGCGATCAAGATTGAACTGGGCTCAGCCTACCCGTTGGAAGAACCGTTGTCTTACGAAGTTCGCGGTCGAAATCTGATCGAAGGCATACCAAAAACGATAACCATGACCGACGAAGAGGTTCGAGAGGCGCTTGCGGACTCTATTGCCACGATTATCAATGCGGTGCGCGTGGCGCTGGAACGTACGCCCCCGGAACTCTCCGCTGATATTGTTGAGCGCGGCATTGTGCTGACAGGCGGTGGGGCCTTGCTAAAGAACCTGGACAAGAGACTTTCGATTGAAACCGGGCTGCCAGTATCTGTAGCTGATGATCCCCTGGCGTCAGTTGTGCTCGGGACCGGTAAAATGCTTTCTGACTTCGATCTGCTCAAGCGGGTGAAGTGGGAAAATACAATGACCAGCGGAATGTGACAAGAGCGGTGAATAGTGAAGAGTGAAGAGTAAATAAGAAACCCTTTTTCACCCCTCGACCACTATTCACGATTTACGATTCACCACTTACTATTCACTTTTTACTATTCACTATTCACAGTTTTCATGGCCGCCATTCGTACCCAAAAAGAGATTCGACAGCGCGCCCCCATTTGGCTGGGATTACTGCTGTTGACCAATCTTGTGATCATGGCCGTAGACGCGCGAGACAGCGCAACCAGACAACGTCTGCTCAGAATTTGGGTTCAAGCTCTGGTTTCTCCCGTGCAAAGCCTGTCGTCCGGAGCCACCGGAGCGAGCACAAATTTCATCAGACAAATCGTTAACTTTCGCAGCACGGCGAATGAAAACGAAAGACTTAGAGGACAACTCGCTACTGCACAGCTCGATCTGCGCAACGCGCAACAGGCAGCCGCAGAGAACGAGCGGCTGAGAGGTCTTCTCAACCTCAAGGAAAAAACTGGTTACGAGCAGATACCGGCTCGTGTCATCGCGCGCGATTCGTCTATCTGGTTCAACACCGTCACGATTAACCGCGGCAGTTCTTCGGGGATAGCTCTTAACATGCCCGTGGTTACAGGAGGCGGAATAGTCGGTCGCGTGATTGCGCTGAGCCCATGGACGGCGCAGGTGATGATGGTGACCGACGAAAAAGCCGCGGCCGGCGCCATCGTCGGACAGCTTAGCGGGTCCGGGGCGCTCGGGTCAGTAAGAGGACTGGGCAATAGTGGTCTTATCGAAATGCGTTATGTTTCGGGTCTCGAGAAGGTTGACTTGGGCGACTTTATCTTGACGACTGGACAGGACGGGATTTATCCGCCGGGATTGAACGTGGGTGAAGTAGTTGAGGTGAAGCATGGTACTGCAACCCAGCCTCACCAGATTCTGATTAGGCCCGGAGCGAAACTGGATCAACTGGAGGAAGTGGCAGTGCTCCTTTACCGTCCGCCGCAGCGGCCTGCACCCGAACAGACCCTGCCAAACGTAGACAAGACTAAAAAACAGTGAAGAGTGACAAGTGACGCGTGAAAAGAGCTACTTCTTTCCTTCACGTATCACCCATCACTTTTCACTTATTACTGTTTCACGATGCCTCAGCTTAAAATTGCAGCCGCTCTGGCAATCGCCATAATCCTGCAATTGTCGTTAAGGGCAGTCTGGCCGCCCCTCTCCTATATTGACTTTCCGCTGGTTGTCGTTGTTTATATTGCCTTACAGCGTCATGCCTGGCATGCGCTGATTGTTGGAACCATCGCCGGCCTGGCAGTCGATGCGGCCAGTGGCGGGCTCATTGGGGCCGGCGGTTTTTCCAAAACCCTGACTGCTTACGTGATTTATTTCGCCGCTACACGAGTTAATCTCGAAAATCCCTTGCTTAGGATTCCGGTACTGGCGGCGGCTACCTTGATTGACTCGGCGATCTATGTCTTCTGGCATCGATCACTTGGTTATATCCCGAGCGTACCCTTCATGCAGACGGTGTCCTACCGGTTAATAGGCACGACCATCGTGGGGACAATTGCTCTTTACCTGCTTGATTCTCTTTTCACGGAACGCGCCCGGCAACGCCGAACATTTGCTTCGCGTCGAAAAGGCGCACGACGCGGAGCGAGTGCGCTAAAACGAAGATGAAGGTTCAGAGATCGGAGGTCAGCGTTCAGAGGTCAGCGATTAGTAAGTTGCCTCGGTGTTATTCTTGACTTCTGACTTCTTCTTCTGACTTTTGATTTCTGTATTCTGCTTTTATGAAATTCGAAGACACCTCGCAAAACCTACGTAGCCGCCTTTGGATTGTTCAGAGCTTCATTATTCTGTTGCTTGCGCTCCTGGGAGTCCGACTCTATTACCTGCAACTCGTCCGTGGCCAGTACTACGCGGAGATTGCTCAGAATCAGCGCATCAGACTGTTGCCAATACCGGCGCCGCGTGGAGACATTCTGGCTAATGACGGCAAGACCGCACTAGCCAACTCTAGTCCGATCTACAACGTCATCCTCTCTCGCGAAGACCTGAGGGATCGCAAACTCATCTCTCTGGCTAAGCCGCTCGCAGAGGCGCTGGCCGTAGATGCTGACATATTGCGCGATCGCTTCGAACAGATCGGTTCACAACCAGCGTTTGAATCCATCCTCGTCAAGCAGGATGCGACTCCTGGCGATATCGCCTGGGTAGAGGCACACGAACTGGAGTTTCCGGAGCTGCGTGTCGAGCAACAACCGCAACGCCGGTATCCGGCCAACGGCATGCTGGCCCACGTGCTTGGTTATGTAGGCGAGATTAGTCCGGAACAGTTGAAGCAACCGGGTTACAAAGACAAAGGACTCAAGCCGGGCAATGTGATCGGACAGAGCGGTCTCGAGCAAACGTACGACGACTACCTGCGCGGCAAGGACGGCTACCGAAAAGTGATCGTTGATAGCCGGGGGCGCATCCAGGACGAGATTGAGATCGTTGCCCCGCAGCCAGGCCAGGATTTAGTCACGACCATTGATCTCGATCTGCAGGCTGCTGCCGAGGAACAACTTCAGATTTCGGCTACTAAGCGCGGTGTTATCGTGGCTTTGAATCCAAACAACGGGGAGGTCCTCGCGCTCGCTTCGGCGCCGACCTTCGATCCGAATCTCTTCTCTAGAATTGGCACCAAAGAAGGACGCGCCGAATATGTCGCAGTGCTGAATGACCCGCAAAAACCTCTGATTAACCGAGCGGTTCAGAGCCGCTATCCTCCAGGGTCAACCTGGAAAGTTCCCATGGCCGTTGCCGGGCTCGAACAGGGCGCGATAACTCTCGACCATTCAAACCTCGTTTGCGGCGGAGGGATCATGGTCGGAAACAAATTCACTCGCTGCATGGGCAATCATGGTACACCCGATGTTAAAGCGGCCATCACGCGTTCCTGCGATGGTTATTTTTATCGTTTGGGCTTGAAGATGGGACTCGACGGCATTATGACGATGGTCGATGAGTTTGATTTGAACAAGCGAACAGGAATCGATCTGCCGAATGAGGTCCTAAATATGACCCCTTCGTCCGAGCTTAAGAAACGCACCCAGGGCGAGAACGCTGAATGGAAAGACATTGATACCGTCTACGCGTCATTTGGTCAGGTCTACGATGTAATAACTCCAATCGCTTTACTGCGCACCATCGCTGCTGTAGCCAATGGCGGCAAGCTCTATATCCCGCATCTGCTTAAAGAATTCAGGCCAGTAGGCGAAGCCGGATCGGCAGACTACCGGCCGAGTCGCTTCTTTCAACCGCTTGATCAGTCGCGTCCTAATCCGAAGGTGCTTCCCATTCCTGAGGACATCCATCATCTGGTGGTCGAAGGAATGTGGGGCGTGGTGAACAATGGTGGTACCGGAGCCAGTATTCGCATGGCCGGCTTCGATATCGCCGGCAAAACCGGCACAGCTCAGGTCGTCGGGCTGGGAAAAGATGTGGGGAAAAACAAGGACCACGCATGGTTTGTCTCCTACGCCCCGGCTTACAAACCCGAAATTGCATTGGTGGCCTTAATAGAAAACTCGGGTTTCGGCGGTCAGCACGCGGCGCCGGCTGTCCGGCGCGTTTACGACGTTTATTACCGCAAGACGCGGAATGAAGAGCCGCCTGGGGCAGTACCCGTTGCCAAGACTCCCAAGCCGGAAAATAAAACTCCGAAGAAACAACCCGAGAGCCAGATAGCGAAAAATCAGTGAAGAGTGAAAAGTGAAAAGTAATGAGTGGAGAGGGATGAGTGAAGAGTATGGGGATGAGGGATGAGTGACCAGGGATAAGTGCGGAGTAATGAAGCAGGAGCTATGACTCTCGCTGATGACTCATCACTTATTACCTTACTCTTCACCCTTCACTGTTTTTGTTATGGTTGCAATAATTCAAAAAAGGGGTCTGCGCGATTTCGACTGGGTGCTGGCGTTGCTGGCAATTGGCATAGTGTGTTTTGGCACTGTGCAGATTCGTAATGCGCAGCCAACCGAAAACTACTG
>DASWDX010000243.1:0-4959 GCA_036395055.1 Pyrinomonadaceae bacterium
AGTCGGTTGCTCGCGAGGTTATGCGCCGTGCGAAAAACCCAGGCACGAACATTGGCGATGGACTGGCCGCTGTGCAAAGAACGGTAGAGCTGCAAGAAAGCTTCCTGCGTTATATCTTCGGCCTCTGCCGGATCGCCGAAAGCCGCCACCACGTAGCGATGTACCAGGCCGCGCCACTGCTCAAAATAGCGTGTGACTTTCTCTTCGAGCGTCAAAGTATCCTGGTCGAACGCAAGGAATTCGGCTTCAACGCACACTTCGGCCGCTACGCCGGACGTGGCCTTCTTCCGGAAGCGATGAAGAAGCATGATCCTCTGGCCGCGGAGTCCCTGGGCTTGGGGTCGGTCAACCCTCTAAGTGGACCCACCTTGTGGTTGGCTCGCCAACCTGCTCAAGAATGACTATATATCTACCCCTCTATAGCTAAGACACTTGAGCAGGTCGTTTTTTCGGCTGGAGAGCGAATATTTTTTGTTTTTTTCTTTCAGTGTGCGCTTTAGGGCGGGAAGGGGCTTTCGATTTTCGTCGAGTTCATAGACGTTTCCGATCATGACGAATCCGACCCAACATAAGGTATGTTGGTAGCGCGTCTCTCACCGAAAGCCAATCGCAGGATCAAAACGTATATGGTATGGCTAGGAGGTGAGAACATTCCGTCCCGAGTCACTTGACCAATCTAAGACGGAATCTTGACGATGCGATAACACTCACATGCCGCAGCTTCCAATCCGGCGCGATCGAGAATCTTCATCTTGCCACCGCCATACTCAATCAGCCCTTCCTGCAGCAGCTCGCGCGCCGCCAGAGTGATGCGGTTCCGCTGATGCCCCAGCATGTTCGCGATGTGCTCCTGCGTAACGTCGAAGGTATCTGCTCTAACACAGTCCCTGATCACCAAGAACCAACGACAGAGTCGCTCTCGGATGGAATGCAACGAATGGCAGACCGACGATTGAATGATTTGCGTTTGCTGGGTGTACGCATACCTGAGCAGTAGCCTTTGTAGCGTTGCCCCGTTGGTAATGCTTCTTGAAGGCTGCGCGTGCTCGTTGCAACAAGACACCGACGTACGTGGCTTCAACTCCGGAGATCTCAGAAATCTCGCGGTAAGTGAAGCCTTCCGAAAACAGCAATAGCACCTGGCGCATGCGCGGCGAAAGTTGATCCAATGTGCGCCGGATGACCTGCCGTTTCTCGAGCTGGGCGTGGAACTCGATTACTGTTGGCTGCGCTGAATAACGTTCTTCTCTAACGGCCGCGCGGATCTCGTTGCGCTTTTCGTCCTTCGAAAGATTTGTGCCTACCTGAAACAGCCACGCGCGCGGGTGCGCGATGTTCACGCCGGCGTCCAACTGTGCGTGCAGCTTCATGAAAGTCTCTTGCAGAATGTCTTCAGGCGTGCGTGCGTGATCCGGTCAACCGCCGCAAATAGCGGTACACTCCAGCAGCGACTTCGTTATAGATTTCGTCGAAATCACTCTCGCGTAAAGTCTTGGGTGATTGCAGACTTACCTTGCGGTAAATCAGCGGCGCGATATGCCATTTGATCCTTTCAATTTGCGGCTGGCCGAATCGTAGCGTCAGAGCTCAGCCATTATCAGTGCGATTCTTGTTCGGTGGTTAACGATCACGAACGACCAAAAGTTGCGCTGCAATCCGTCTTCGATGCGACGCGACGCTTTCGGTGATTTACAACATGCGAGGCAGCCACCTTTGCGCAGTGACCACAACAATACCAGCGCCCATGACGATGGTCAGTGCAAAAAGAACCAGTGCCATAGCGATGCGACCTGGCGCGCCGACTCGGTCCCGCGCGCGCAGGTACAACTCAAGTACGCCAAGCGGCAACAGGAATTGGCCAAAATGCACGATTGTGAGGAACGGGCCGGAAAGCGTTTCAGGATTGAAACCAACAGGACCATTGTTGAGGAATACCCACAGATATATCGCTAACCGTACAAACCAGACTCCACTCGACACCAGGAACAGGCGCAGTGCCCAGCGGCGATGAACGGCAAATTTGCGGGCCAGAGCATAGCGCAAGGCCATGGCCGCGCAGAGCATAATCAGCACGCCGTTAATGCTGGTTGCCAGGTGTTGACTAAAGTCACCAACGGTTCCACGAACCCAAACCAAATAAAAACCACCAACCGGGAGCGTGAAAGCGGTCACTATGTATATACGACCGTTCCAACGATGAAGCGCAGGCGCGCGTTTCCGGATTTGAGGAATAAGTTGAATCGCTCCGCCAACGATGATAACGACAGCGAGGGAAAGATGTATTGCGAATGCGATATTGCCGATCGTGTCGCCGGCAACATACCCGTGCCTCCACGCCGGGAGATCCCACCGCACAACCGCACGGCCATAGAAAATTGCTACATATGAGGCGAACGCCAACTGGCCGATGACGGCCACCACAAACCAAAGCCCGGCTGCTGCTTTCAAAGCAGTGTTCCCAACTTTTTGCAGTGTATGCCGGTTTGGCCAATCGTGGCTGTCCCCCAACCCTGGCATACAGCCTTCGGCTGTTGCAGCATGTGATAAATCAGCGGTGTGATATTCCATTGTTTTCGGCGCGCTCCTTAGGTTCGACAAAGGGTTCGGAGCACATAACTACACCTTCTCAGAGATTCGTTGTTGTGCCATTAGTCACTTTCTGCGGTCACGTTCTTACGTGACCTTGTTCGCAATCAAATGTGACTAGAGTCACTATCTACTGCTCGTGGACCTGTATTAGACTGAGGGCCGCGCAATACGAATGAGTCTGCTCGAAGCGATAAGCGTGAATTCCAAGCCTCGTAAACCACCACCCAAAGTCTTTAACAGCGCCAATATTGCTTTTGTGGTTGTGGTCTGCACTACCTACGCTTCCGCCGCCCCCTGGTTTATCTACACCCGACGTTCTTTACCTGCATGGGAAGTTGCGGTGCTCGTCGCCGCCGGTGCTGCGTACCTGGTGGTGGGCACGTACGGTTTCACATTCTGCCGACGCTCTGAATCATGGCTCGCAGTGGCTGCGTACTTCGCCATCCAGCTCTTGCTCGCTTCAACTCTTATCCTGTTGCGCGGTTCTGTCAGGCAGCCTGCGCTGATCTTGCCCCTTGTCGGGCAGAGCGCCTTGCTGTTGCCCATGAGGGGAATTGTCGCGGTCTGCATCTTGATTTACGTCACGCTAGTCGTGCCCTCAATCTTGCGTTTTCCATGGCTTGAAACCATTGAACACGCGCTCATCTATGGCACCGGCATCGTTTTCGTCGTAGTCTTCACCCGAATAGCAGCGAGCGAGCGCGACGCCCGTACCCAACTTGCGGAAGCTAACAAGCACTTGCGAGAGCACGCCTCGCAAGTCGAAGAATTAGCCACGACGAAAGAGCGCAATCGTCTGGCGCGAGAGATACACGACAGCCTGGGGCATTACCTGACCGTCGTTAACGTGCAGATCAACGCCGCCCAGGCGGTCCTTGATCAGAATCGCCCACGGGCACTGGATCACTTGTCGAAGGCGCAAGCGCTGACGCAGGAAGGACTGGCGGACGTGCGGCACTCAGTTGCCGCCTTGCGCGCCTCTCCGATTGAAAGCCGCCCGCTACCTGAGGCGCTGGCTAATCTGGTCGAACAATGGAATGCTGCCGCGCTACGCACAGAGCTTGCAGTTGCGGGCACACCGCGCCCGCTGACTCCTCAAGCCAGTCTTACGCTTTACCGCGCGGCCCAGGAGGCGCTAACGAACGTCGGAAAACACGCCCGCGCGACCAGCGTTGAAATTCATTTGGACTATCGCGACGAGCGCCTGGTTCATTTGCGCATTAAAGATGATGGACGCGGCAGCACTAACTCAGAAGGCGGCTTTGGCTTGCTCGGAGTGCGTGAGCGGGTCCAGCAGCTGAATGGCGTGGTACGAGTGGACACCGAGGCTGGCAAGGGATTTTCGCTGGAAGTGGAGTTGCCCACATGAAGCCGATTAGGATTCTTTTGGTTGATGACCAGCCACTCTTCCGCGAAGGTCTGCACACGCTGCTTTCGGTGCAGCCGGATTTTGAAGTCGTTGGCGAAGCCGGAAATGGAGAGGAAGCGATCACGCTCGCGCGTTCACTGCTTCCTTCGGTGGTGCTAATGGACTTGCAGATGCCCGTGCTTGATGGCGTCGCGGCTACGCGTCGCCTGCATGAAGAGCAACCCAATAGTCGCGTCATCGTCCTGACCACCTTCGACGACGACGAAATGGTCTTCGATGGTTTGCGCGCCGGAGCCGTGGGCTACCTGTTGAAGGACGCTTCATCAGAGAAGCTGGCGGAAGCGGTTCGCGTTGCCGCCCGTGGAGAAACATTTCTTCAACCTTCTGTTGCCGCCAAGGTCGTGGCCGAATTCGCGCGCCTGAGCAGGAAAACAGCCGGGACCGGTAACTCAGTTATCGAGCCACTCTCTGAACGAGAACTCGAGATACTTTGCCTTATTGCGCAAGGCGCCAGCAATCGAGAGATCGCCGGCGCCCTCTTCCTTGCCGAAGGCACAGTAAAGAATCACGTTTCCAACATTCTCGGAAAGTTGGAGGTCCGCGATCGGACCCAGGCCGCCCTCAAGGCGAAAGACATTGGGCTCATCTGAACTCAAAACCCTCTATCGCGCGAATGCTTGGGCTGAGCGCACCCAGAACTCTGTCTTCCCTCATCGAATGCCGCTCGCCTTTTCGCTTGTGGTGTACTCCGCACATGTAATGGATCCGAATGAATCGGGATGCGGGAATGGGAGTTTGTTGGGACAAGGGATGCGGATTCGCTTCTGATTCGATCAGACAGCGAAAACCTGATCGACGGAATCTCTGACCACGCGATAACACTCGCAGGCCGCAGCTTCCAGACCGGCGCGATCGAGAATCTTCATGCTCCCGCCGCCGTACTCAATCAGCCCTTCCTGCAACAGCTCGCGCGCCGCCAGAGTGATGCGGTTACGTTGATG
>DASWDX010000244.1:0-5476 GCA_036395055.1 Pyrinomonadaceae bacterium
TGCGCACGCAAAAGTTGAGTCCGAAAAGAGAAAGCGATAAAGATGAGCATCAAGGTTGGGAATGCCCCTGTTAGTTGGGGTGTGATGGAAGTAGCGGGCTGGGGTGAGCAGGTACCTTACGGTAAGGTGCTTGATGAGATAGCTGAAGCCGGATACGTGGGCACGGAACTCGGTCCTTATGGTTACTTTCCAACCGACCCGAATGAGTTAACGTCGGAACTATCTGCGCGCGGGCTGCAGCTTGTCGCCAGCTTCCTGCCGATGCCATTGGCGCATCCGCACCGCCATGAGGCGGGTTATCAGGAAGCGATGACGGTGGCCGAATTGCTGGCGCAGGCCGGTGCGGGTTTAATCGTCCTGGCTGATGAGATGAGTGAGGCGCGGATGACCGTCTCCGGGCGCGTCGACGAAACTCGCGACGGCATGAGTGAAGCACAATGGGACGGCGCGGCTAAGATACTTCAGCGCACCGCCGAGTCTTGCCGTAAGTTGGGGTTGTCCGCGGTTTTTCATCATCACGCCGGTACGTTCATCGAAACGCCGAAAGAGATCGCACGTCTGTGCGAGAGTACTGATCCTGAGTTACTCGGTTTGTGCCTGGACACCGGCCATTACTTCTTCGGCGGCGGCGACCCTGTGGATGCCGTGCGTTCATACGGAGCGCGCATCCGGCATCTTCATCTGAAGGACGTGCGGCTCCCCATTTTAGAGGCCGCGCGTCGAGAGGGCCTCGGCTTCCTTGCGGCAGTGCGGCGTGGCGTGTTTTGCGAACTCGGTGATGGCGCGGTAGATCTCAAAAACGTCATAGGGGACATGAGTGATGGGGGCTATTCGGATTGGGCCATCGTCGAACAGGATGTAGACACGCGCAGCGCAGATGTGAATCCGCTGGAGAGCGCTATCCGCAGCCGGCAATATCTCCGCAATGTCATACGTATCTAGTTATTGGACAAATCATGATCAACTCAACCAGACCGGTGGCAACGCCGGTTCGCTTACTTGCCGCAACTTTGATCGGTGCAATCCTGCTGCCCACCTGTTTCGCGGCCTTTCCAGATTCTGAATTGAACATCTCGCAAGCAGCAGGAGCAGTTCGGAACCTCATGCGTATCATGCCTGCCGATGGTTCTTCCTTTCTCGTTGGCCAGCGGTTTGATATCCGGGTCGAAGGCTCGGCAGGCGCGAAGGGGCCGTTGCGCGTTACGCTTGACGGGCGCGACATTAGGGAATGGAACAATCGTAATCACTTAACTGGGAATACAATCGATCATCAGCCAGCGCCGCCGTTGCAGGGCGGTGCGGTCTTTATCTCGCGTCAGTGGTCCTTTCCCCGTCCTGGGCTACATCAAATTAGAGCTGAAGCTGGGAATGCAGAGGCGCTGGAAGTCAATTTCGAGATTGTCGGGTGGGAAGGCAAAGGCTCGCGAGTGCGCAACGTGATCCTGCTCATTGGAGATGGTATGGGCATGGCCCATCGCACTGCGGCTCGCATTGCATCTCGCGGCTTAACCGAGGGGCGCTATCGCAATGGGCTGCTCGAGATGGACCAGATGACTGCAGTCGGTCTGGTCACCACATCTTCGCTATCCGCTATGGTGACGGATTCTGCGCCGGGCGCAAGTTGCTACGCCACGGGTAATAAAGCGGCCAACCAAGAGGAAGGTGTATTCCCCGACAACACCGATAGCGATGAGTTAAAGAGCAGCGATCCTGAAAATGATCGCTTCCTTGATAATCCCCGTGTAGAAAACATAAGTGAATACCTGCACCGAACTCGGGGAATTGAGGTCGGATTGGTCACCACTGCCGACGTCACTGATGCCACGCCTGCCGCATTTGCAGTCCACACTTCTAACCGCAACTCTTCCACGCGCATTGCCGATGATTACTTCGACCGCCGGAATGAGACCGGGCTTTCGGTGTTGATGGGTGGCGGACGTCAATGGTTCTTGCCAAAAAATGCCGGCGGAAGGCGACGCGGAACTCCAACGAATGCGCACGTTGATCCATCACGTGATCTCGTCAGGAATTTTCGCGAAGCCGGTTTTACCTATGCCGATTCAGCCGAATCTTTGCGCAAAATAAATCCGGAGAAGGAACGACGTCTGCTCGGACTTTTTTCCCCCTCAACCATGCCAGTCGCGTTTGACAAGCTCGGCTACGGCGTCGAACGAATTAGAAACGTCCCCATGCTTGACGATATGGCTCGAGCCGCGATCGGATCGCTTTCCGCGTCCAACCCAAACGGATTCTTTTTGATGGTTGAGGGCGCCTCCATAGATAAGGAAGCCCATTGGATGGATGCAGAACGAACGATCTGGGAGACGATTGAGTTCGATCGTGCTGTCGGCGTCGCGAAACGCTTTGCTGAGAAGACCAACTCTGACGCGAATCCAAACAATGACACTCTCGTCATCGTCACCGCCGACCATGAGACCAGTGGCTTTTCAATCATCGGCGCTCGCAATCCCGATCCGCGTATCCCACGCGGCAGTCGCGATCTGGCCCGCACTTACCGTGGTTTTCCCGATTACAAAGACGTCGATGGCGATGGTTATCCGGATCAGGCTGACCCACCGGCCAAACTGGTGATTGGGTATGGAGCCGGTGCTGATCACTACGAGGATTGGCATAGCAATGGCCGTAAGGCGCCCCCCGCTATTTGGAACGAGGGGGTGGTGGTAGGGAACCCGAAGCGTGATGGTCCAGAAGATCCTGATCCGAAATCGCGTGATGGGACGCTGATTACTGGCCAAGTCGAGAACGGCGAAGCGACTTCCAAGGCGCCGGACGGAGATATCGACGGAACGGTAAATGCCGTGCACACGGCGGTTGATATTCCGCTGACCGCAACTGGTCCCGGCGCGCTGCAGTTTATGGGCGTGCAGGACAACACCTCAGTATTTTTCAAAATGATGAAGTCCTATGGTGGTTTGTTTCAGCGGGTTTATTACGATGGTCGCCCTTCTATTAAACACAGACCCAAGAAATAGACGATGGCCTTGCACAGAATGGAGATGGAGGATCAGCGTTTGAGCCCGCGCCGCGGGCTATGGCCCATGCAACAGTTCCCTGGGGTTCCGCTGCGCTACACCCCAGGCTTTATGCTGCCGCCCGCTTCGCGGGCTGCTCGAATTTGGTCGTCAGGCGACTCTTGTGCAGAACCTGAATGGCCGGTTGCCGAGCGCAGACTGACCGGCGCAATCGCCCGTTCTTAGAAACTTAAGGTGACAATGAAGAAACGATTTACGCCAGGTTTACACACCACTGCGCGCGTATTGTTAGCAATGTCGCTGCTGCTGGGTCATGTAATTCCGGCCTTCAACCAAGGGACGAGTCGGTCCTCCACGCCAATTGCCGACCTAGATCCATTCGTCGGCACGGAGAATGGCGGCAACATTGTGCCGGGCGCACAAGTTCCTTTCGGCTTCGTACACGTTAGCCCTGACACCGTAAACCCGAATACAGCAGGCTACAATCCTTACGAAAACATCCTCGGGTTCAGCCAAACGCACGTTAGCGGAACAGGCGGCGCGAGTAAGTATGGAAACTTTCTCACCACTCCGCTCGTGGGCCAGTTGAGGGTCAATAACCTCGGCTCGCCAAAGGCTGAAGAAATGGCGTCACCGGGCTACTACACCGTTCGCCTGACGCGCTCTGATGTGAAAGCGGAACTCACCGCGACGCGGCTCGTAGCGATGCACCGTTACAACTATCCTTCCTCGAAGTTTTCTCATGTTCTGATCGAGGCCAGTTCCGTAGTGCAACCAGAGACGGGAAAGGATGCCATCAAGAACTCGCATCCGGTTGATTGTTGGGTACGCGTGATCGCGCCGAATCGCATCGAGGGGAGCGGCAATTTCATCGGCGGCTGGAATCAATCGCCTTACACCATCCACTTTTCCGCCGAGTTTGACCGTCCGTTCACAGCGTTCGGTACGTGGCGAGATAATCGTATTGAACCGGGAACGGTGGCGGCTGCCAACGAAGGAAAAGTCGGCGCTTACGCCACCTTCGACACTACGACCAGGCAAACCGTGCAGATGAAGATCGGCGTTTCGTTCATCAGCCCTGAAAAGGCGCGCGCCAACCTCTTGCAGGAAGTCCCCGACTGGGATTTCGACGCCGTGCGCCGCAGGGCGGAATCGGCTTGGGAGAGTGTGCTGGGACAGATCAAGATCGAAGGCGGCACAGCAGAACAGCGCAAGATTTTTTACACTGCCCTTTATCATTCACACTACATGCCGCACGATCTCACCGGCGAAAATGCCTGGTGGAATTCCGACGAGCCTCACTACGAAGATTTCTACGCCATCTGGGACACCTTCCGCACCCACTTTCCGCTTTTGATCTTGATTCAACCCGAACGCCACCGCGATATGGTGCGCTCGCTCGTTGACACCTATGTTCACACAGGCTGGATGCCGGATTCACGCATCGCCGGAGCGAACGGCATGACGCAGGGCGGTTCCAATGGCGATGTCGTAATAGCTGATGCAATGATGAAAAGTGTGGCAGGAATCGATTACCGTAAAGCTTACGAAGCGCTGGTTAAAAACGCGGAGGTTGACAGCCCGCGGCCGCTCTATGAAGGACGCGCCCTCGCGGAATACAAGCGACTGGGCTATGTGAGCATGAATTATCCACGCTCAACTTCGCGGACGGTCGAATATGCGTACGACGATTTCTGTATCGCGCAGGTTGCGCGGGCTCTCGATCGCACCGCCGACAAGCAAAAATATCTCGAGCGATCAAAGAACTGGATGAACGTGTGGAGCGATGAGACGCGCTCGGCCCGGCCGCGCTACGCGGACGGACGCTGGCTCGCGCCCTTCGAGGCGGCCCACTTCTATCCGGACAAAGACTATAGCTACTGGGATGCGCCGTTCTACGAAGGCAGCGGATACATCTACGGGACCTACGTGCCCCACGACGTGCAAGCTCTGATTAATAAACTCGGCGGCGACGAACGTTTTATCACCTGGCTTGACACATTCTTCCGGAACCCTCCGACACGCGATCCGGCTTTCAATAACGGACTCTATAATCACAATAATGAGCCGAACTTTCTGGCCGCATTTCTTTACGTACATGCGGGTCATCCCGAGCGCACACAGGAGCGTGTGCGACACATTCTCGCTAGCGAATATACGACCGGACGCGGCGGGCTGCCGGGCAACGACGACAGTGGCGCGATGTCGTCATGGTATGTGTGGGGAGCAATGGGGCTGTACCCGAACGCCGGACAGCCTTTCTACTATATTTGTAGTCCGCTATTTCAACGCTCAACTATCAGTGTCGGCGGCGGGCGCACCTTCATTATCGAAGCGCCGGAAACGTCCGCAGCCAATTTGTACGTGCAGTCGGCGATGCTCAACGGGCGCGCGCTTGATCGTGCGTGGCTCAAGCACGAAGACCTTGCGCGCGGTGGGCGACTTGTGCTCCGCATGGGCCCAACGCCTTCCACATGGGGGCG